>NZ_JAEQCE010000050.1:0-60752 GCF_020738665.1 Microcoleus sp. PH2017_08_TRC_O_A | reverse complement strand
CCGAAAGCCTGCGTGTTTTGCCATCAAGGTTGCTTCAGTATTATTTAATTTGAGCGCTCGCTTGACGGCAAACATGGAACTGACTCTCAGCAATCAACTGTAGATAAGTTTAGCAGACTATTTGCCACTTAAGTCTTGCTCCGCTGCGCTACATCCACCTGCCTTTCATCCCCAACCTTCTTCGTTGCGGAAGACGCTACGCTGTTCCTACACTACGAGAGGATGGGGAATTCCCGGCGAACTCGTTAAATGTTAAGTTTTTGCAGGCGACAAATCTCAAGCCAGAAATTTTCGATCGTCAATTGGCCGCATTATGACATTCTATCTAATCGATCGATCCGTTTGAACAAACGCAACAGAGCAAACCCAGCACCCGCAGCCAGCAAAGCCACAGCGACAGCGGGCCATACTTGATTGCTGACAAACAAAATTGTCGCCGACAAAGTAAAAGCACTCATCATCAAAGTATAATTAGTGCCCATTTGAACGTTGCTCATGCGGCGCATCAATCGCTCAGCTTCGGAAGAACGGACTCGAATCCGTAAATCTCCCTGTTCGAGTTTATCAATAGTCTCCTCAATCCGGCGGGGCAAACCCAAAGCAGTCGAACTCACCTGAGCCGCCTGACGGCCTAGTTCGTTAAAAATGCTGCTCGTTGCATCCGGCCCATTTCCATTAGTCATAAGCTGCATGGCAAAAGGTTGTGCCACCTCCATAAAGTTAAACTCGGGATCTAAACCCCGGCCCACGCCTTCAATCGTCGAAAAAGCTCGCATTACAAAAGTAAAGGTAGCTGGGAAGCGAAAAGGTTGGTCGTAGGCAATATCGTAAAGGTCATCGGTAATCGCACTCACGGACTGCTCTTCAAAAGGCTTATCCATGAAGTTATCGAGCATATACTGGATGCTGCGGCGCACGGGACTCATATCGCCTG
The DNA here is from genome assembly GCF_020738665.1 of Microcoleus sp. PH2017_08_TRC_O_A. NCBI lineage: Bacteria > Bacillati > Cyanobacteriota > Cyanophyceae > Oscillatoriales > Microcoleaceae > Microcoleus > Microcoleus sp. PH2017_08_TRC_O_A. The sequence goes on along the minus strand of NZ_JAEQCE010000050.1, from coordinate 59,818 downwards.
TGGGAACCAAAGCGCCCAAGTTGATCAGAGAATCCATAATCCGCTGTCCATCCTTGGAAGCAATGCCGTAGAGAGTCTCCATCAGTCCTTCGCGGACGTTGGACTGGATTTGACCCATCATGCCGAAATCGTAGAAAATCAGAGATCCGTCAGCACTCACAGCGATATTGCCGGGGTGGGGATCTGCGTGGAAAAAGCCATCGTTGAGCAACTGCCGCAAATAAGCTTTAGCGCCTAACTGAGCGATTAATTTGCGATCGATCCCGGCTGCTTCGAGAGCTTCGTAGTGGCTGATTTTAATCCCTGGTAGGTATTCCAAAGTCAGCACTCGCGGAGCCGCGTAGCGCCAATAAACTCGTGGCACCTGCACCCAGTCGCAGTTGCTAAAATTGCGGCGAAAAGTATCAGCATTGCGGCCTTCATGGAGATAGTCTATTTCCAGCCACAGAATGCGACAACATTCCTCATAAATCCCCATCCAATCTCGGCCGCGGCCCCACTTAGGATGGTTTTGAAAATAGCGAGCAATCCCCTTGAGAATTTGCAAATCTATTTCAAACAGCTTTCGCAGTCCAGGGCGTTGCACTTTTACTACAACTTCCGGGCCCGAGTGCAGTTGAGCTTTGTGTACCTGACCCAAACTGGCAGCGGCCAGGGGCACAGGATCGAAGCTGCGGTAGAGTTCCTCAACAGTCTTGCCCAAATCTTGCTCGACAATTACCTCTAACTGTTCGTAGCTGAAAGCAGGCACTTTATCTTGCAGCTTAGAAAGTTCCTCGACAAACTCTGCCGGGAACAAGTCGGCGCGGGTGGAAAATAATTGTCCAACTTTAATGAAAGTCGGGCCTAAATCCAAGAGTGTTTCTCGAACCCAGATAGCTTGAAAGCGGCGTCTGGCAACTTTCTTTTCTTCAGTTACACCTCCCCAGTAGCTCCAGTTTTTGCTGTCGAACCACAGCGAAGCCAGCCAGAGCAAGACAAAGGCCCAAATGTCGAAGAAGCGTCGCTGCCGGGAATATTTTTCGCGATTCCAGCGATAAGCTTTACTTTTGTAGGATTTACCAGCAGTTTTTGGCTCATCGGCGTCGCTAGTACGCTTGGGGGAGCGCTGGCGATTAACAGAGTCATCAAGGAGAGCAGACACTTGGGTTCCCAAATTGCTTATTTTATGTTGTTGCTTTGATTGCAGGTAGGAAGGAGCGCAGGAGCGCATTGCTTTGCGCTCGTGTAACAATCAGTAGTTGTTGCGATCGTCACTTCGGAGCTATCGTCCGCTGGAATCGTCCTTTGTTAAGGCAAACTGCTGCGGTAGCGCTGCAATTCCGATCGCACGAGAGCGACTTCGGCGCGCAGCTCGTCGATCGTTACTTGCAAGTCTGCGGGATGGATGTCTTGAATGTCAGTAGTAGTGCTGGTGGTTCCAGTACCAGTTCTGGTCTGCATCGCCTCATCGGCAGCGCGATTGGCCCGTTCTACAACTTTATCTGTGAACTGGCGCAGGCGTTCTCTTTGTTCGGCGTCAAATTTGCCGAGTTCGGAGAAAGCGTTGGTTGCTGCGCTTTCTAATTGCTCGTACAGTGCTTCGGCAACTGCTCTTCCTACAAAAAAGGCATGAACTGGGGGTTTACTCATATAGAAATCTCTGTACGCTTCCGCAACAAATTATAACTTGCTTATCCTCGATGGCGCTTGTTCCCAAAGAAAGGAACTTTGCCCGAATCGATCGACCACCCTGGCTTGCACCGAAAAAAACAACTGTTTGCACCGATCGCGATCGCATATAGGGCGCCACCACGGTAACTCACGGCATTCTCGGCTCTAGTTTTACTCAAACCTTTCTCAAGCTTAGTAGGTTTGGCAGAACTAATGGGCGACCTCGAACAACCTAGCCGTCCGGTCTCAATATTAACATAATTTACCACAAAATATCAAATATTTATAAATTTTGGGGTTTCCATTCTGATTAGTTAGGTGATAGAAAATATTCGATAATTTCCGGCAATGGCTATTGATATTTTCTGAGTCTATCGCAGGTTGTGCGAAATTGTCTGTGGTTTGGAATGGCGTTATTCGCTCCACAATCGATGGATATTTAGTCAATCCTCAAACCAAGGATTAGTTCGCCCTTTTAAGCAAAAAAAAGAATACTAATTTGTCGCAGGTTCAGGATAAGGCACTGTCGGTTCTGGCACGGGGGGCGGCGAGTAAGGTGCGATCGAAGTACCGGAATTGCTGCCGTTTTGGCTTGGTATTGGCGGTTCGATCGATCCTAGGGCCGGTGACGGTACTGTCGGTGCGGATTCTTGCTGTGGGAATGTTTCAGAACTATTGGCAGCAGACGGGGCGGGTGCGGGTACGGGAGGGGAGGATCTGCGGGATTCGGGTGGCAGGGGCGGAACTTCTGGTACAGGTGCGGATGCTGCTTCGGGTGCTGGCTGGGTTTCAGTTTTAGGTTCTGGAATGGGGTACTCAGAGATCTGCGCTTCGGGATCGGGAGTTGGGGATGCTGAAGGTTCAGGATCTGGGGCGGGAGTCTCCGGGCTTGGGGAGGCAGAAGGTTGGGCGCTAGCTGTTGAGTTGTCGATCGGTTCTGGTATGCTGCTGTCTGACGTGGGTTTGGGGCGCTTGTTGAGTTGGAGTGGAACCAGAGGGCTGCTTTCGACAGACGGCTGCCCGAACATCGGCCCTGACAAATCACGGGATTTGAGCAAATCTTCCAAAGATGGGAAGGATTGAGTTGTGGATCTGTTGTTGCTGGCACTGATGCTGTGGTAGCGCCAGGCCAAGTCAAAACCCATCCAGCCAGCAATTGCAGCCGTGACGACAAACGCCAGCAAGGTCAACGGCAGGGGGGGAGGTGCTGGCAATCGCAAACTTTGCTTGTCTGTTCTCTGTGCGGGTAATCGCTCTGTTTCTTGCAGCATAGTAAGCCAATTTTCCACTGTCTGGGGGCGTTTCTGGGGGTCGGTTTCGAGTCCCTGAAGGATTGCTCGCTCAATGCCGGGGCTGAGGTTGGGCTGAAATTGCCGCAAAGAAGCCAGGGGAATGCGATCGCGCAGGGGTGCTGCTACGGGTGGTACGCCGGAGAGCAAGTAGTAAAGGGTGGCTGCGATCGCGTAAACATCTGTGGCAGGCGTACATTTACCGTCATAGAGGTATTGTTCGAGCGGCGCGTATCCTGGGGAAAGCAAGTTAGTGTGAGTTTGTTTCGTGTCGGCGATAAAGTCGCGAGCAACACCGAAGTCTATCAACATTACTAGATGAGAATCGGCTCGCCGGATCATATTTTCTGGATTGATGTCTCCGTGTAGCAATCCGCTGTGGTGAACTGTACTTACCGCTGAGGCTATTTGCCGAATGTAGTGCAGGGCCTGGGCTTCTGGTAGCGGCTGACTGGTTTCGACTATTTGGGCGAGAGTTTGGCCCGGAATGTAGTCCATCGCGATAAAAGACTGTCCGGCTTCTTCAAAAAAGTCAATTACCCTGACGATGTTTGAATGCTGGCATCGAGACAGGCGCTGGGCTTCGGCAATAAACTGCTGCTGAAACTGGGCAGAGGCTGGGTGTTGGCGCAGACTTTCGTTGAGGGTTTTGAGTACGACGGTTTGGTTTAATTGGGTGTGGGTAGCTCGGTAAGTGATGCCGAACCCTCCTCTGCCTAAAGTCGCGTTAATTGTGTATTTGCCCTTTTGCAGGACTGTTGCTGGCGCTAAGTTCATCTTTAGTTGATGCCGGTTCCCAAACTATGCTACCGCCTTTGGGTTGTTTAGCTTTCTTTAGGCCTGATGTTCGATCGACGATCGGCGCCCTAGGGCGTCGGTTTTGCTCTGCCAGGTCATCTTTGCCTCTGGCGGTTATTTTATCTGTAGCCGTCGTCTCAAAACTTAACACAATTTTTTGCCAATAAAAATCCCGCTCTTGTGGAACGGGAAAGCCATCAGGGTGCATCTATATGACTATGACTATAGCCCATGGGGGGTATAACCCCTCTTGCCTTTATCAAATCTTTACCAATCGCAGGCTTATGTAAAGATTTAGGTTTTTATTTGACTTGTGGTCACTGTTATGATATATCTTTTCAAAAAGATGAAGTATTGACCAATCAATCCCTCAATCCCCAATCTCAAATCTAAAAAGGGAACATCTCAACTTGTACCTCCAGAAAGCTGAGAAAGTCTATAGAAGGGAGTCTTACTTATACCATTTATCAAAAGTAGTGCTACAAAACAAGTGTTCGGCTTGTGCGATCGACTCTGTAGGTAAGATTCGTTGCCGCTCGAAAAGTGAATTAATTTTAGGGATTGTTGATGTATCCGCACCTTACGAATAATGTTGCCAGAGTTTTGAAAATTCATATTACAAACATGGTTGTTTGGTGAAAGCGCAATGGCACAGGTGCGTCGCTACTTGAAAATAGAAAAGTCTATTTTTTTGACTAATTTTTAATAGCAGTGTACCTTATGCTCTCATATTCGCGGACGTTGTTGGGAAGAGAGCCCTCTTGGTTTCAGTGGTTATATAACCTGTCAGTCATACCTCACCTTTTTGAGAAAGGCTATACGACGACAAGAGATTGTAATTTATAGACTTTCCGTATTTTCTAAAGTCTGTTATAAATTTAAAAAAATGGTATTAGGACTCCAGCGTATTGAACTTTAATCTTCCTTACAATAAAAAATTTGTTTAAAGCCTATGGGTTTGGCGTATAAATTAAAATCAGACGATTCATTACCCCAATCCTCGGGCTTCCAGGTAGAAGTTGCTGTCAATTGTCAACTGTCAACTGTCAACTGAATTACCGTGCTTCGGCAAATGGTGCAGCAAATACCAAAACACCGCTATATTTGCGATAAAAACCACCAGCTTAAGTACGGTAAAACCATGAAATAACTCATATATTTCGGGCGGGATACTGATACCTACCAGCGCTAAAACCAAAATAGTCGCCCACCCTTTTTCGTACCACAAACCAACTGCTTCAAGAGCAGTTAAAGCGGCATAAAGTCCTGCTGCAAGTCCGCTAAATAGTAATGTTTTAGGCTTTACACTTAGAACTTTATCTAGTAGAAGCTCAATTATTTTTAATTTACTTTCCAAGAAGTACGATTCCGAAAAATCTTCCAAGGCTTGATGATTCTTCAGCGCTAAAAGTAAAGCGACGGAAGTTACTGTCAAGAGGGCTGCTACAAAAGTTTTGTAAACGACAATTGCGATTAAACCAGGAGGACGCTGTTTTTTCACGTAAATTCTCAAAAAATCTAATAATGTGCGACGATCGGCTTGTGAATAAGGAAGAAAAAAGTTCGGCAACGAATTCGCTGGCGCGAGATTTAACGGATATAAGATGGCTGTGCGGCAACGAGTCAGTGTACCCGATTAACGGATACAAGATGACGGTAAAATTCAGCAATTATTAGCCGATATATTTACAAAAAATAACGTGCTGCTGACATATATAGCCTTTCTCACAAAGATGAGGTATGACTGACAGCTTATATAACCCTTGAACTAAGAGGGCTGAAGCCCAACAACGTACCTCATATGAGAGCTAGAGCCGCTATAGCAGACTAAGATTGAGGGTAACGTTGTGCTAAGAAAGAGATCGCGCTAGCCCGATCGCCCAAATCGCCATCCAACGCAGCCGCCAACAAATCATCCAACATTACCTTAAACCCAGGCCCGGGCTTGTAACCCAAAGCCTTCAAGTCATTGCCGTTTAAAGGCGGCTCAACATTCGCCAACCGGGTGATATATTGCCAAATCTGGCGGCGGGCGCTGCGGGGGCTTTGCAGGGCGATCGCAATTAACAGCGGCAACTCATAATTCCTCAACAGAAACACTAATTGACTGGGTAAATTACACTTCAGTAAACCCTTTGCTAATTCCTGATTTCCAGCTTCCAAAACTTCCAGCCGCTTAATACTGTCAGCAGGTAACTGAAGATTTGTAGCCACTTTAACCCGATATTCCGGTGCTAAATAAGCGATCAAAACTTCCAGCCGCATCAGCCAATCTGGAATATTGATAATTGGGAATTGGGAATTGGGCATTGGGAATTGGGAATTGGGAATTGGGAATTGGGCATCGGGCATTAGGAATTGGGCATTGGGAATAGTTTGTTCCTTCTTCCTTCTTCCTTCTTCCTTCTTTCCTCTTCCTTCTTCCTTCTTCCGACTTCCCTCTTCCTTCTTCCGACTTCCCTCGGATTTCTTCCTTCCATTCAAACATCGATCGAGCAAACGCAGTCGCCGCCACAACGGACGATCCAAATCTAAAGTAGGATGAATACAGCGCAAAGCTTGCAAATCTCCCAACATCTGCAAAGCAACCTGCCAATAAGGAGCTTGCAAAATGTACTTCAATTCACTTTTGAGGCGAGTTTCCAAAGCCGGAGCTCTGCCGTTTTCCCCCTGAATTCGGTAATAAATTCCGCTTTCCAAAGCGTGGCGGATGTATCCTTCAGTCTGCGATTCAATGGAAAATCCCAGCCGTACCGCAAACCGCACCGCCCGATAAATCCGCGTCGGATCTTCGATAAAACTGTTAGCGTGCAAAACTCGAATTTGCCGCGATTCCAAATCTAGCAAACCGCCAAAAAAATCCAACAATTCGCCGCTGCGGGGAACTCCCAACCGCACAGCCAGCGCATTAATAGTAAAATCCCTGCGGTACAAATCTTGGCGGATCGAACTCGCTTCAACTTCAGGATTTGCAGCCGGATAAGGATAAAATTCAGTACGAGCCGTAGCAATATCCAGCCACAGCGAACCGAAAGCAGAGTCTTTGTGCCACAGCAGCGCGGCGGTTTGAAATTGACCGTGAACGTCTAAACGCGAGTCTGGGTATAATTTCTGGAGCGCTGAGGCTAATTCGACACCGGCACCGGAATCGTCGGTACCGCAGTTGCCATCAACTACCAAATCAATATCAGTTAGGGTAACAGGCAAGATGCCTGTTCCACAAGAGTTTAATGTTGTGGGGTGGGCATCTTGCCCGCCCTTGGTGTCATTCAAAGCTAATAATAAATCGCGGACTGCTCCACCGACAATATAAAGTTGCCAGCCGCGCTCTCGTGCAATGTTGGCAGCGATCGACAATAATTGCCATAATTCGCTACTAATGCCCGATCGCAACAACTGCTCAACCGACTCAGATACAGGATAATCGGACAATTGAGAATTACTGCCCCTATCGCGGGCTTTTTGCTGGTGCAATTCCCGCAACACGTCAGTGCGAGTCACAATTCCCACGAGTTGGCCGTTTTCCAATACTGGCAAACGCCCGATATCGTATGTCACCATTAAAGCTTCAATTTCTGGCAGCAAGGTATCCGGGGCGATCGTTTTTAGCTGCGGAGTCATGTAACCCTTAACCGGAGCGTGACTGAAACCGTGGTGGAGGGCGATATCAATGTCGCGGCGCGAGATAATGCCTGCCAGTAGATCGCCCGTATCGACCACTGAAAGTCCAGAATGTCCGTAACGTAGGAGGATACGGTGAGCCTCTCCCACGGAGATTTCCGGGCGAATGCTCCTCACTGGGGATGACATTAATTCGCGGGCGGTGGGAGGGTGCGGGATTTGAGCTTTGAGTTCGTCGGCTAATTGATTTAAAGTCAGCAGGGCGTCAACATCTCGGGTGGCGAGGGATGCGGCGCGGGCGTGGCCTCCGCCGCCGAAAGGTTTGAACAATTCGCTGAGGTTTGTGCCTTCGATACGCGATCGACCGATAATAGCTAAGCGGTTGGAAACTGGCGATTGGGCGATGTTGCGGTTGTCGTTTTCGCTAAATTTATAGACATTGCCTAAAAGTAGAGCATCGCTTTCAGTTAAATCCAACAAGCGAGAAGCTAGCGCCGAAAGTCCGGGCACGTAGGCTTCAGTAGAAAGTAATACCCAAGCTACTGTATAACCGTGCAAGGTTTGCGATCGCAAATTCTCCAATGCTTCTCTGAGCAAATCCTGCAATTGCGGAGACAAACCGGGTTCTACATATTCAGAGATTACCCGCAAACTTGCTCCTTGTTCCATCAACCACGCCAAAGCCATTGCATCTCGCGCGGTTGCGCCGTCGAAGGTGAGGGAACCGGTATCGACGTGGATACCGAGGGCCATGACTGTGGCTTCTGAAGGTAAAAGCCGGGATACTGTATCGCCGTTTTCTGCTGAATTTTTGAGTTTTTCGCGGAGTTTTTCGACAATTAATGTGGTGGTTGCGCCGACAGCTTCAATCTGTGTAACCGTAGCGGGGATGTCTAAATCGGCTTGGAGATGGTGGTCAAAAACCGCTATTTCGTTGAGGTGTGGCAAATCCAGCCATTCGGCGGCTTTTCCTAAACGATCGCGCCCCGAGGCATCTACTATAGTAATCGATCGAATTTGTTGCGGATTGACCGATCGACGTTCGATCAGCGGGTACTCGTCGCGGTGTAGCGCCAAAAAATCCCGCACTGTCGGGTGACAACCCCCAGTCAGCACAATTCTGCTACCGGGGCGCAGCACGCAAAGTCCCACCGCTGCTCCCAAGCTGTCAAAATCTGCTGTTGTGTGGCACAAAACTAAGTCCATAGCCGGAAAATCTCGTATCTCTCACTCCCACACTAGCAATTTCTGGGGCTTTGATACCGGGCGATCGCACTATAGCAAAACTTACGCATGGGGCTAGAAACCGGGTTTAGGTAAAAAAATTGCGACGAGGAACCAGAAATCACCTAATAAACCCGGTTTCCGAGGTTTAATGCGACCTCGACTGCTTAACTCAGCCTTCAGCCTGTCTTGAACCCAGTGTTCTGTCAAGTAGCGAACAATGATAAAATTGATGTAAATCTCAAGAGCCGCTGGCGCCTGTTCGCGCAACGCCCGAATTTGCAAAGTCTCTTTCGTATCAATCAACCGACAATTTCTGGATTACTATCGGGATACAGTCAGTCGATTGTAGATTGTAGATTTTAGATTTACTCCACAGATCGATCTGGGAGATGCAACTTTGGTCTAAGATTTTGAAATCTCCACGACGTAAGTCGGGGAAGTGAACCCGTTTTTAAATGGGTCAAAAACTATAATCTGGAATTTTTATCCAGATTATTACAAACTATTTCTCGTCAACGCACGGCTATATCGAAAGGAGAAAAAATGTTATCAATTCTGTTTCAATTGGTTTTACTGGCTCTCGTACTGCTGTCTTTTGTGATGGTAGTTGGCGTGCCTGTTGCTTATGCCTCTCCCCAAAACTGGAATCAGTCTAAATCCTTGATTTTTGTAGGTTCAGGTCTGTGGTTCTTGCTGGTTATTGCAGTGGCTGTATTGAACTTTTTGGTAGTTTAAGCTCGCCCATCGCTCTCGAATAAAGAAGGTAAAAGATAGAAGGCTGAAGGCATTAACCAGAATTTTGAAGGTATTCGGTATTCGGTACCCACTAAAAAATTTCCAATCCGCGCGATCCTGTATGTTTGTGCACTTGAGATTAAAATCAGATGTTTCTGCTTTCTAAACTTTACCTTCTGGCAAACAAAAATCTAAAATCTAAAACCTAAAATCTAAAATTAGAGCACTATGGCAGTTTTCGAGGGAAATTTTACTCAAACAGAATCTTTGCGATTTGCGATTGTCATCGGTCGTTTTAACGATTTGATTGTCAACAAACTTTTGGAAGGATGTCAAGATTGTTTGAAACGCCACGGCGTTGATATCAATCCTCATGGAAATCAAGTTGATTTTTATTGGGTTCCCGGATGTTTTGAAATTCCTTTGGTGGCCCGCAAAGCTGCTCTTTCTGGCCGCTACGATGCGGTAATCTGTCTGGGTGCGGTAATTCGCGGTCAAACTCCGCATTTCGATTTTGTAGCTGGTGAGGTTTCTAAAGGAATTGCTGCTGCTGCTTTTCAAAGTGGTGTCCCGGTGATTTTTGGCGTGGTGACGACTGACACGATGCAGCAAGCTTTGGAAAGGGCGGGAATTAAGAGCAATTTGGGCTGGAATTATGGGATGAGTGCTCTGGAAATGGGCACTTTGATGCGTCAAGTTAATAGTTTGGGTGGAAGTTCTTACGATCGATTACCGGAGGCTGCTGCTGTTCAAGTGCTCCCGGGCGATCGGGCTTAATATATCTTCTCAGATAACTCGGCGATTGAAATCGCGTCTACAAAAACAAAGTCCGCGCAACGCGAGACTAAGAAATAAAGTAGGTAAGGAAAGCTACGAATAGTGTCACCGCGAAAAGATTCTCGATCGCAGAATATCACCGTTTGGGAAAACTGGGATTTTTCGCTCCCGATGAGCAAGTAGAATTGATTCGCGGAGAAATTATCATCAAAGCTGCTAAAACTACGTTTCATTCTGTTTGTAATTCGCTACTATTAGGAGAGTTGTGCACGCTGGCGATAAAAAAGGCGATCGTGCGCGGTCAAGAGCCGATAATTTTATCTACTACAGATAGCGAACCAGAACCTGATGTGGTTATCGCCCGCAATCGTTCCGATCGTTATTTAGCTTCTCACCCGGAGCCTGCGGATATCTTGTTAGTAATTGAGGTTTCTGATTCTACTTTAAAGTACGATCGCGAAACAAAGCTATCTCTCTATGCCGAATCTGGAATTGCTAATTATTGGATATTTAATTTAGTCGATCGTCAACTCGAAATGCACAGCGAACCTTATCAAAAAAGACAAGGTGATTTCAATTATCGATCGCAAAAAGTCGTTCTGCAAAATGAGGCTGTCGTAATTCCGGGGTTTCCCGATTTGTCTCTGGATTTGTCTTTGGTGTTTCCAGCCTAAGCTGAATTGACTTTAAAACACTCCCTGAATTTTCAGTATAATTTTATACATTTATTGTCAATCGCGATCGCCCTTTTGGCTTACTGAGTATCCTAGGATACATAAACTTCCTCAAATACTGATTTATCTGTAAAGTTTTTAACTAAAAATCGCCCATTATCTAATATTCCTCAACAGTTTTATGAGATTTATCTAAATTTGGTTGCACAAATATGAGAAATTCGTTATGTTAAGTTTTGTGTAAGCATTGAGGCCGTCTCAACTCGATCCTAGGATGGCTTTCAGTACAAATGCTGTACAAACAGTATTTAACGTATTCTTAACAAACAGGTTTGAAAGTGAACTTTCAGGTCAATTGTTAACGTAATATTAAATAATTAATTTGTCCAGTTAATACCTAGGAAGCTTACCAACAAAGGGATTGATAATTTTGAGGTTCGCCCGGATACTTACAGTTACTTACCAACATGAAAGTGAAAAAAATTTATGGGTGACATTCAAGCTACGTTTACAGCTACCGATCGCGCTTTTCACATTGAAGGGTACGAAAAAATTGATTTCAGTCTACTCTATGTAGATGGCGCTTTCAAACTCGAAAATCCAGAAATTGCGGATAGCTATCGGCAATTTGGTCGCTGTCTAATGGTTGTAGACCAGACAGTGTATGGTTTGTACGGCAAGCAGATGCACGCTTACTTCCAGTATCACGAGATAGATTTAACCGTCTTTCCAGTGAGTATCAAGGAACCAGATAAAACCTTAACCACCTTTGAAAGCATCATAGATGCCTTTGTTGATTTCGGACTGGTGCGGAAAGAACCTGTATTGGTGGTTGGTGGTGGATTGACTACTGACGTAACAGGTTTTGCCTGCTCCTCCTATCGTCGTCGGACTAACTACATTCGCGTACCAACAACCCTAATTGGGCTGATTGATGCGAGTGTGGCGATCAAGGTAGCTGTGAATCACGGTAAACTAAAAAACCGCCTCGGTGCTTACCATGCTTCGCAGAAAGTAATTTTAGATTTCTCCTTCCTGAAAACTCTGCCGATCGACCAAATACGCAACGGCATGGCAGAGTTAATTAAGATCGCGGTTGTTGGCAACAAAGAAATCTTTGAATTGTTGGAAAACTACGGCGAAGCATTGCTGCACAGCCACTTTGGGTATCTAGATGGCACATCAGAACTGCGAGAAGTGGCGCATCGCTTAACCTACAATGCGATTCAATCAATGCTAGCCTTAGAAGTACCAAACCTGCACGAGCTAGATTTGGATCGAGTGATTGCCTATGGTCACACTTGGAGTCCGACGCTGGAACTAACACCGGAAATTCCGATGTTCCACGGCCATAGTGTCGCCATCGATATGGCTTTTTCGGCGACTATTGCTCAACAACGGGGCTACATTTCGATCGCCTCGCGCGATCGCATCCTAGGATTAATGAGTCGCCTCGGACTAGCAATTGATAGCCCTCATCTTACATCAGAATTGCTCTGGAAAGCAACAACATCCATCGCCCGTACCCGTGACGGTCTCCAACGTGCGGCGGCTCCATGCCCCATTGGTGACTGCTTTTTCATGAATGATTTGACTCGGACTGAGTTAGATGAAGCCCTAGCGGTGCATCAAAAAATCTGTCATGGCTACCCACGCAATGGCGATGGCGAGAATATGTATGTGGTACTGAACAAAGTTGGAACTCGTTCCACAGCAGGGGTATAAAGATGAGACCTGTTACCCCAGTTGGGATTCTAGCGGCTAAACTCGAAAGTCTAGTCCAGCAGGTAGAGTCTCAAGATGCGATCGATTCAGCTTTCAAGGCAGAATTACAACAAGCCTATGAGTTGGCAAATGGTCTCGATCCTTACCTGAACCTTTGTACCACAGCCGAATCTCCGGCATTAGCCACCTTAGTCAAGCGCACCCAATCAGAAGATTGGAGTAAGCGATTCTCCGACGGCGAGACAGTGCGCCACTTGGAACAAGAGATGCTCTCCGGCCATGTGGAAGGGCAAATGCTCAAATTTCTCGTCCATCTGACGAAGGCACAGCGCGTGCTGGAAATCGGGATGTTTACTGGCTACTCAGCACTAGCGATGGCTGAAGCCCTGCCGGTTGATGGAGAAGTGGTAGCCTGCGAAGTCGATGCTTACGTCGCTGAATTTGCCCAGAAGTGTTTCGACGAATCGACTGCTGGCCACAAAATATCAGTGAAGGTGGCACCGGCTTTAGAAACCATGAAACAATTGGCTGCTGCTGGAGAAGTGTTCGATTTAGTGTTTATCGATGCTGATAAAGGTGGATACACAGATTATCTCGACTTACTTCTGACGACTGGTTTGTTGGCGCCCAATGGCTTGATTTGTGCCGATAATACTCTGATGCAGGGACAGCCCTATTTGTCGGATACTGCTACTGCTAACGGAATTGCGATCGCTAAATTCAACCAGGCTCTGGTTGACGATCCGCGCGTAGAGCAGGTGTTAGTGCCATTGAGAGATGGGATTACCTTGATTCGGCGCGTTTAGAGCGTGTTTTCTTGTCCCGGATCTCCCCCTAGCCTCCCTTAATCAGGGCAGGGTGGGGGATTTAGGGATTTGATATAATTCATCTGCGTTTATCTGCGTTTATTTACCTGTATCTGCGGTCAAAAAAAAGATAATTTTGCAACCGCAGATGACAATGGATTCACGCGGATTCACGCCGATGAAGAGAAGAGGGATATGAATAATTCCGATCGCGAGTGCAGAGTCTGTCACCAAAATCGATATCACTCATCTGCGTTTATCTGCGTTTATCTACCCGTATCTGCGGTCAAAAAAAAGATAATTTTGCAACCGCAGATGACAATGGATTCACGCGGATTTACGCCGATGAAGAGAAGAGGGATATGAATAATTCCGATGAAGGGCGGATTTGATATTACGTTTAATTAGAGTGCCTACTTACTATAAAATTATGCTCGAAACAATTTCAGTTGCAGCGATGCCATCTGAACAGAAAATAAATGCGGGGAATCGGCGCTTCCAAACAGCACTTAAAACAATAGCAACTCTGACTTTGTTGCTATTAGTAATGCCCCTAAATCTAACTTTGACGATAATAGCCTTACTCAGAGCCATACTTACTAAACCGTTCCAGTCGCGATCGCCTACAGCCACTCCGCAAACGATTTTGATCAGTGGCGGTAAGATGACTAAGGCATTACAGCTAGCGCGATCGTTCCACAAGGCCGGTCATCGGGTAATTTTGGTTGAAACTGAGAAATACTGGCTGACAGGTCATCGTTACTCTTGGGCAGTCGATCGCTTTTATACAGTACCAAATCCCCAGACAGAGGAATACCCGCAAGCACTCTTAAAAATCGTCCAACAAGAGGGAGTTAATGTTTACGTGCCCGTTTGTAGTCCAGTCGCCAGTTACTACGATGCCGAAGTCCAAAGCGTACTTTCTCCCCACTGTACGGTAATGCACGTAGATGTCGAAATGCTGCAAAGATTGGATGATAAATATACATTTGCCGCCGCTGCGGAAGCCTTGGGGCTGCGAGTTCCGAAGTCTTACCTAATTACAAATCCCCAGCAAGTAATTGATTTTGACTTCACTGGTGCACAGCGCAAATACATTATCAAAAGTATTCCCTACGATTCTATTCGCAGATTAGATCTCACTAAATTACCCTGCGAAACCCCAGCCGAAACTGCCACTTTTGTCAACTCTTTACCAATTTCCGAGAGTAAACCTTGGATTATGCAAGAGTATATTCCGGGACAAGAGTTCTGCACTCACAGTACAATCCGTGATGGTCATATTCAGTTGCACTGTTGCTGTGAATCATCAGCATTTCAGGTAAACTATGAAAATGTCGATCGCCCAGACATCGAAAATTGGATTCGTCAGTTTGCCAAAAGCCTCAATTTGACTGGACAAGTTTCCTTTGATTTCATTCAGGCGGCGGATGATGGACAGATTTATGCGATCGAATGTAATCCCCGCACCCATTCAGCCATCACGATGTTTTATAACCATCCCGATGTCGCGAAGGCTTATTTAGATCGCGACTCTTTACCACAAACTGTGCAGCCCTTGGCATCTAGCCGCCCGACTTACTGGATTTACCACGAAATTTGGCGATTGGTGACTAATTTGTCGTCGCCAAAGCTAGTTTCTGAGCGGTTACAAATTATCGCCCAAGGTAAAGATGCCATCTTCGATTGGAACGATCCATTACCATTTTTGATGGTGCATCATTGGCAAATCCCATTGTTATTATGGGGCAATTTGCAGAAGCCGAAAGAGTGGATTCGGATTGATTTTAATATTGGCAAACTTGTGGAAATAGGAGGAGATTGAGTATGTCAGTATTACGAGTTTTGCATTTAGTTGGATCGGCAGTCAGTGATTTTTACTGTGATTTGTCGCGCCTTTATGCTCAAGATTGTTTGGAGAATACGGCTAATTCAGCACTGTATGAATTTCATATTGCCTATGTTTCTCCCGATCGCACCTGGCGTTTTCCGACATCTCTCGATAAAAGTGCGATCGAGGCCGCTCATCCCATGTCTTTAGCGGGCGCTGTGCAGGTGCTGACCGACCTCCAAATTGATGTAATGATCCCCCAGATGTTTTGCATCCCAGGCATGACTCAATACCGCAGCTTGTTCGATCTCCTGAATATTCCTTATGTGGGTAATCCCGCAGAGTTGATGGCGCTGGTGGCTGACAAAGCAAGGACAAAGGCAGTGGTAGCAGCCGCTGGGGTAAGTGTACCGTTGGGAGAAGTTGTCCGTGCGGGCGATCGAACTTTGATTGATTTCCCGATCGTACTTAAGCCAGTGAATAGTGATAATTCCATTGGAGTGGCTTTCGTGAAAAATGCTGCTGACTATGATGCAGCTTTGCAGAAAGCATTGACTCATTCAGATGAAGTGCTAGTAGAAAAATTCATTGAATTGGGTAGAGAAGTTCGCTGTGGAATCATCGTCAAAGCAGGCGAGTTAGTCTGTTTACCGCTAGAAGAATATGCTCTAGATGCCGATACAATGCCGATTCGGAGTTATGCCGATAAGCTGAAACAAAATGACGATGGCAGCTTGGGTTATGCCGCTAAAGATAGTACCAAATCGTGGATAGTTGACATCAGCGATTCGGCAACTGAGAGAGTTTGGGATATGGCCAGAAAATCTCATATAGCTTTGGGTTGTCGCGATTATAGTCTATTTGATTTTCGGATAGATCCGCAGGGAAAACCTTGGTTTTTGGAAGCGGGGCTTTACTGTTCTTTTGCTCAGAAAAGTGTACTTTCTGCGATGACGAAAGCATCGGGAACTTCTCTGGATACTTTTTTTGAAAGTATGTTGCAAAATGCTTTATGTAAAATCCCAAATAACTAAGGAATGATATAGAGGAGACGGCAATGCCGTGTCCCTACAGTATTATTGTGGGTAGGGACACGGCACTGCCGTCTCCTAATTTCTTGAGGTCGATCGACGCGATCGGTATTTTGATATTATGGACGCGAGACTATACCAAACTTCACTTCCTATGTCAAGGATTACGAACAACGTTGTCGTAAATCCTTGTGTAATATTTGAGCTTTCCGCATACTAATCACCAGACAGAGGAAACCACAACATGATCCAAACCATATCGAAAACAATCACGTTTGATGAGTTCGTTGCTTGGTATCCAGAGAACTCTGTCCATAAGTACGAACTACATAATGGAGTAATTGTTGAAATGCCTTTAGGAACTGGCCGCCATTGCCGCGTTATAGCTTTAACCAGGGACGAAATCATCGCAGAAATCAGGCGACTGAAATTGCCTTGCTTTATCCCCGCCCACTACCTGCTCAAACCCGTCCGCAACGAGGCGGGCTACCTGCCAGACGCAGTTGTCCTAGACGAAGCAGCTCTCACAAAAGAACCGCGCTGGGATAGGGAATCCATCATCACGATGGGGTCTTCGGTGCGACTGGCTGTAGAGGTCGTCAGTACCAACTGGCGGGACGATTACCATCTCAAATTCGCCGACTACGAAGAAATGGGCATCCCCGAATACTGGATTGTGGACTACCTCGGTTTGGGCGGCCGCAAGTTCATCGGTACTCCCAAACAACCCACACTATCGGTTTGCCAGTTGGTTGACGGCGAGTATCAGGTAAAACAGTTTAAGGGCGATGACATAGTTGAATCGCTGGCTTTCCCAGAGTTGAGGTTGACTACCGAGGTGATTTTTCGAGCCGGTCTGCCTCCAACCGAGCCGAGCTAGAACGACTGGGGGGCGATCGGATATTAAAAGAATATCAAAAATTGTACTTTGTACATTGTGTAATCTTCTAGCTTTCCGCATACTAATCACCAGACAGAGGAAACCGCAACATGATCCAAACCATATCCAAAACAATCACGTTTGATGAGTTCGTTGCCTGGTATCCAGAGAACTCTGTCCATAAGTACGAACTACACAACGGAGTAATTGTTGAAATGCCTTTAGGAACCGGCGACCATTCGGAAGTTACGGGTTTTCTTTCCAGTGAAATCAATTTTGAAATCAGACGGCTGCAATTGCCTTACTTTATCCCTGGTGATTGCCTAATTAAACCCGTCCGTGACGAAGCAGGTTATCAACCAGACGTAATAGTCCTAGACAGAACCGCACTTGCAAACGAACCACGCTGGAAAAAAGAATCCGTCATCACGATGGGATCTTCGGTGCGATTGGCTGTAGAGGTTGTCAGTACGAACTGGCAAGATGATTACCTGGTTAAAGTAGCTGATTATGAAAGATTGGGTATCCCGGAATATTGGGTTGTGGATTATGCTGCTTTGGGCGGCAGACGCTTTATTGGTAATCCGAAACAACCTACTATCTCGGTTTATCAGTTGGTTGACGGGGAATATCAAATCAGCCAATTTCGGGGAAATGACATAGTTGAATCGCTGGCATTCCCAGAGTTGAAATTAACGGCAGAGAAGATTTTTCTTGCTGGTTTGCCGAACTAACCAAAGCTGTTATTCCTAGACTTTCTGGTGTGATATAATCTGAAAAAGTGCGATCGATATTTATAAAAATTTATACCGTGCCGTAATGACTACGCCGCCGAATCCGCTGACTCCGACTCCGACACCATCCCAATCGAGTCCAACTCCTGTAGTGCCATCTCCTCCAGTAAGTACGAAATTGGGTACATTCACGCAAAAGTTAGTGATGAATGTTTTAGAGGTTGTCGATCAGGTGTTATATGGGTTAATGGGTCAACTTGGGAGAACAGTTTTTGGGTCAATTCAGGATGCGATCGCGATCGGTATTCTTTTAAAACTTCCCGGTTTAATCGGTGAAATTATTATCGGTAAAGATTTTTCAGGTTTCGATATTTGTCTAAAAGAAAGCCCTTGGGGTGTATCTCGTTATGCTTGTTTCATTATTGTAGCTTCTGATTTTTTGTTGTGGATAGTTCTCGCAGGTCGAATTATTGGTAGATTTTGGGCAGATTTAAAAGATTTGAAAAATAATCCCTAGGAGATATTTGATATGACTTTAGTCAACCGCAAACAAATTAGTCTTTATGAAGAAGCTGAAGCTGGATTAAATTCTTTAGTCAAGCAAACGGCTCAAGTTGGTGTTGGTTTGTTGGGGATACTGTTGCTGACAGGAGGAAGTCCGCCAGCTTTGACAGTAGGGTTAAGTGTAGTTGGGGGAATTGCGTTTGTTGCTTGGAGCGAAGAGAAGCGACTGACTAAATTTTATGCGAGGCAGACTCAGCTAATACAGAATTCTGTCATTGCGAGTGAAACGAAGCAATCGCAACTCAAACATCATCCTGTCATTGCGAGTGGAACAAAGCAATCGCAAATTCCTAATACCAGTGAGTCTGAGCCGACTAAATTTGAGGGACGACAATCGCAACTTCCTAACTCTAGTGAGTCTGAATTGCTTGCAAATGACATCAAACAAATCCTTGAAGCAGATACAGATAATTTATCGGAATTGATGAAACAGGCTGGTCTAAATCCAGATAAAGATTTAGCAGGAGCTGATTTAAGTAGTGTTAAAGCAGTTGGCTGCAAATTGAGCCGATTCAATCTCAGTGGCGCTGACTTAGATAATACCGATTTGAGTCGTACCGATCTGAGTTTTGCGAACTTAAGCAATGCTAAACTAACAAACGTAAAACTTTGTCGCGCTGACTTAAGTGGTGCTGACTTGAGAAATGCTTTGCTAATGGATGCCGACTTGAGTTTTGCCGACTTAAGCGATGCGGACTTGAGCGGTGCCGATTTGATTAATGCTGACTTAAGCAATGCCAATTTAAGCAATGCCAATTTGCACAATGCTAATTTGACAGCGACCAACCTGAGTACCGCCAATTTGAGCGATGCTAACTTGAGCAGTGCCAACTTGAGTGATGCCGATTTGAGCAATGCCGATTTGAGCAATGCCGACTTGAGCAATGCCAATCTGAGCACTGCCAAAGTAGAAAGTTCTCGATTTGGTAACAATGCCGGACTATCTGAAGATGCAAAGTATGAACTACAAAACCGAGGTGCAATCTTCCCGCAAGATTTCCCGCAAGACGAACGGATACTTGAATACGAGCTATAATAGTTGGGTAACTTTGGGGTAAGTAAAAAACTAACATGAATCAAACTTCTACAGTTACGATCGCCAATACATTTTATAAAATTCTCGCAGAACTCTCTGCAAGCTCTGGAAAATCAATCCAAGCAGTTCTCGAACAAGCGATCGAACAATACCGAAGACAACAATTTTTAGAAGCAGCAAACCAAGCTTATATTACTCTACGCAATAACCCCGAAGCTTGGCAAGAAGAACTTGAAGAACGATCGCTCTGGGATACCACTTTAGTTGACAGTTGACAGCCTTTATTTCTTAGTCCGCGAAGGCGGACTTCGTTTGTGTAGAAGCGGTTTCAACCGCCGAATAATTTTAATTCCCGATCGCACCCATCCACCCATAGCTTGCAAATTGTCAAATTGTGTGATACCATAAAAAGTTCTCAAAACTATCGCAACAGCAAATATTACTGCATGGCAACGAAGCCAACGATCGCATTTACTCACCTCGGTTGCGAAAAAAATCGCATTGATACCGAACACATGATTGGCTTGCTGGCTCAAGCAGGCTATGAAGTCGATTCTAATGAAGAATTAGCCGATTACGTCGTCGTCAATACTTGCAGTTTTATCCAAGCTGCGCGAGAAGAATCAGTCCGCACCCTGGTAGAATTAGCCGAAGCTAATAAAAAAGTAGTCATCACTGGCTGCATGGCACAGCATTTTCAGCAGCAATTGCTGGATGAATTGCCCGAAGCCGTCGCAATTGTCGGCACTGGTGATTATCATAAAATAGTCGATGTGATGCAAAGGGTCGAAAAGGGCGATCGAGTTTCCCTCGTCTCTAGTGAACCTACTTACATCGCTGACGAAACTACTCCTCGCTATCGCACAACATCGGAAGGTGTCGCTTATCTGCGAATAGCCGAAGGCTGTGACTACCGTTGCGCTTTTTGCATTATCCCGCACTTGCGCGGAAATCAGCGATCGCGCACCATAGAATCTATTGTCGCTGAAGCTAAGCAATTAGCCTCCGAAGGGGTAAAGGAAATTATCCTAATTTCTCAAATTACCACCAACTACGGCAAAGATATTTATGGCGAACCCAAACTAGCCGAATTACTCCGCGCTTTGGGCGAAGTAGATGTACCTTGGATTCGGATGCACTACGCCTATCCTACAGGTTTGACTCCGCAAGTTGTGGCGGCAATCTGCGAAACTCACAACGTTTTGCCATACTTGGATTTACCTCTACAACACTCGCACCCGGAAATTCTGCGGGCGATGAATCGGCCTTTCCAAGCTGGGATCAATGATGCCATAGTCGATCGCCTGAAAGCATCAATTCCTGGTGCCGTGATGCGGACAACTTTTATAGTCGGCTTCCCTGGCGAAACAGACGAACACGCAGCACACTTGCTGGAATTTGTCAAGCGCCACGAATTCGATCACGTCGGAGTATTCACATTTTCCGCCGAAGAAGGCACCCCAGCCTACAGCTTGCCAAATCAACTCCCAGCAGAAAAAATGGAAATTTGGCGAAATGCAGTTATGGCGGCACAACAACCTATATCATTAAAAAAGAATCAAGAATCTGTCGGTCAGGTAGTTGATGTCCTGATAGAACAAGAACAACCAGAGACAGGTGAGTTGATTGGTAGATCCGCCCGGTTCTCCCCAGAAGTAGACGGACTCGTCTATGTGACAGGAGAAGCACGGCTGGGATCGATCGTACCTGTGAAAATTACAGACGCAGATTTCTACGACCTTCATGGTCAAGTAGAAATCGCTCGAACTGTCTCGTTAGCTAAAGCAGTATCAGCCCCCCGCTAGGAGCGTAGCCTCGCGTCGGGATGAGTGCCAGTGAGTTGACGATTCCACTCCCGCGAGTCGAATTCCAAGCCGTGCTGTGGAACAGCGACGGGGTGGATGAGGAAACGAGCAATTCTTCTGATAAAATTGGTACATCTTGACCACCAATGCCGTAAGCGAAAACCAAGCTCATAGGTACGTGTTGCCAGAAAAAGTATGGGTCTTGGAAGGACTCCTGCCCGGGCGAGGCAATGTAAGACCAATAGAATTACGGAGTTCTGGCGGCTGTTGCCAATGAATTGGGAAGCCCGTGCTCTACCGCAGGTCAGCGTCGGGTAGTTCACTGTTTTGTTTCTGAATGTAAAGAGTTATGCTAATATAAAGTCAGAAACCAGCGGGGAGAATTTGAGATTGCTTCGCCGTCCGCCCTACACCACAACGGTATCCCGAAAGAGTGTTGAGATGGATAGGCGGTAACGGTAGTCCAAAAACGGATAGAAGCCGCCGACGCCAGGAGTAGAGAGATTAAAATTTTAGACGCTAGTTCAAGCTGCCAGATTCATCTGTGGAGTAAATCTAAAATCTAAAATCTAAAATCTAAAATCGACTGACGGTCGCTACATACCCTGTTGAATCCCGCAGGCGACGGATTGCGGGATAGCGCCTGAACCAACAAAACTGTAACTACTATATATGTAGTAAAGTGGGGCTGGTCATCATCCTCACTATAAAATGCCCTAGAGAGAAAGCTTGCAAGTACCTCAAAGGAAGTCCAATGTACTGTTTAAAGAATGTTGGAAGCCGATAACCCCACCGCTGGCGGTTGGTATCGGTGATGTCAGAAAATCAAAGACGGCTGTCGAATCGGTAAATTAGTCACCATCGACGGAGCTGCCCTATACTCGATTGCTATTTGAAAAGGTGCGCGCAGGCGCAGCACCATACAGAACTCACAATGAGTTCCTGCCCTAGAGCAGAAATCCGCATCCGAGTTGGGCAACTTAGAAGGCTAAGACTCGTTATTAGGAGAATTAATGAATTTATTGTTTGAAGGTTTGGGTCTTTCCGAAGAACTCGTTCTCCATCTGGAAACACTCGGCTTTACAGAACCTACTCCCATCCAAGTACAAGCAATTCCGCACCTGCTAGCAGGCCGCGACGTTGTGGGTCAAGCTCAAACTGGAACGGGCAAAACGGCAGCATTCTCGTTGCCCATCTTGGAGCGGATTGATTTAGATCTAACTGCGGTGCAAGCATTGGTGCTCACACCGACTCGTGAATTGGCCATGCAGGTAACTGAAGCCATCCGCGATTTGAGCGGTATCAGCAGCGACGGCCCGGTAAAAGTCGGTCGCTCTCTGCAAGTTCTGACCGTGTACGGCGGTCAATCGATCGATCGCCAAATGCAGCGTTTGAAGCGCGGCGTTCACATTGTTGTCGGTACACCCGGACGCATATTGGATATGCTCAGCCGCGGCAGCCTGAAACTCGACAAGGTACAGTGGCTGGTTTTGGATGAAGCTGACGAAATGCTGAGCATGGGCTTTATCCAAGATGTGGAAAGAATCTTGGATGCTGCACCAAAAGACCGTCAAACGGCATTTTTCTCGGCGACGATGGAAGCTTCTATTCGGAAATTGGTAGCGCGGCATTTGCGGAACCCAGTCAACGTCACCGTAGAACAACCAAAAGCAACGCCGAAACGCATCAGCCAAGGCGTGTATATGGTTCCCCGCGGCTGGTCTAAGGCAAGAGCTTTGCAGCCAATCCTAGAAATGGAAGACCCGGAATCGG
This sequence comes from Microcoleus sp. PH2017_08_TRC_O_A, assembly GCF_020738665.1. Lineage (NCBI taxonomy): Bacteria > Bacillati > Cyanobacteriota > Cyanophyceae > Oscillatoriales > Microcoleaceae > Microcoleus > Microcoleus sp. PH2017_08_TRC_O_A. The sequence goes on along the minus strand of NZ_JAEQCE010000050.1, from coordinate 36,859 downwards.
CGCTGATTTTTGTGCGGACTCGGCAGTCGGCGGCGGAACTTACTAGCCAACTGCAAGCAGCAGGCCACAGCGTTGACGAATATCACGGTAATTTGAATCAGGCACAGCGGGAACGTTTGCTGCATCGGTTCCGCCAATGTCAAGTCCGCTGGGTAGTGGCGACTGATATTGCTGCGCGGGGTTTGGATGTGGATCACTTGACTCACGTTATTAACTACGATTTGCCCGATAGCGTAGAAAGCTACGTTCACCGGATCGGACGCACGGGCCGGGCCGGCCGCGAAGGAACTGCGATCACGCTGATTCAACCAGTGGATCGCCGCAAATTGCGCTTGATTGAACGCCACGTGCGATCGAGCTTGACTGTACGAAACATTCCGACACGGGCACAAATTGAAGCTCGTCAGTTGGAAAAGATGCAGGGTAAAGTTCGCGAAGCTTTGGCTGGCGAACGAATGGCATCTTTCTTGCCTCTGGTGTCTCAGTTGTCCGAGGAATACGACTCCCATGCGATCGCCGCAGCAGCTTTGCAAATGGCCTTCGATCAAAGCCGTCCGGCTTGGATGGGCGCGGATTACGCTCAACAAGAAGATCCCCCTATTGGTGGAGAAAACAGCGTCAAGCCAATCTTGATCAAGAAGCGGGCTAAGACTGGCGCGCCGACTAATTCAGTCGGTTCGAGCGTTCCTGCTCCCGTTCCCCAGAACAGCTAATTAGTAGGGTGCGCGCTGCGCGCCTTATTTTCTAACTGGTAGGGTGCGAAATTCGCACCTTATTTTTTTATGTGTGGAATTAATCTATAGGTACGTTGTTGCGCTTCAGCGCTCTTTCATAGATATAAAGAGCGCTGAAGCGCAACTACGTACCTAGACTGCACGCGATCCTAAATACTTGTTTTGAGCAAACCTGAAAATCCTCTGAAGCAAGAAGGACTCTTCGTCCGAACGATCGAACTTCTAGACGTTGATTTTTGGAAGGTTGTGTAGTATTTTAGTTGAGCTGCGTGCCGACAATAATCTTTTGCACGCGATCGCCCTTCAGTTCCAAAACCAAATTAGAAGCCTTTTGGTCGTTGCTGTAAGTCAACCGACTCACTCCACCCTGCACGGATTGCGAGCTGTAACCGTAAGTTTTAAGGACTTTTTGACTTTTATCTCCTACCTTAATACTACTCGTTGTTACGTACTTGGGATTCGTAGTAGAAATTAAATAAACTTTGCCATTCCAGGCTGCTACCGTCAATTTCGAGTAGGTTAGCGTGCGAATCTTGCCACCCATAGCCTTGCTACCCGGTTTAGTTTCATCCCGCTGCGGTTTGCCCAACTTGCGTTTAGCCTCTTCTACAGACATCCCCAAACGAACTGGGCCAATCCCCAAGCGCGAATAGTCGATCGCCGCCGGCTTTTGTGTGGCGTTCAACATACTTTCTAGAGCCACAACAGTTTGATTCATACCCACAACAGGGCGAATTAAAGCAGCAAATCCGAAGCTCGAAATTGCGATATTGAGCATGATGCCAGCAACGGCTGTTGTCACAAACAATCTTACCATTTTTTTATACCTTTATTTTGCAGTTTATTCCTGCAATACCCTGTTATATCCGGATAAATACTAATGATTGCGGGCGAATACAATTCGCTCCTAAACAGCCAAAGTCCGCCTGCGAGGACTAAAGGAGTAAGGATATTCATCCCCAAAAATATAACATAGAGAAATCCGGTTTTAGTAGGGGGCGTACCCCCGTGCTCGTCTTTATTCGGGGTTTATGAATACCAACACCATTTTACGTTTAATTAGCGCGAATACTTCATCACCGGAATGGGTGTGATATCCTAACAAAAGCCCTTTCTCCATAAAATTTGCAATTTAGATGACCGCCATAGATTCCACTAAACACCAGAAATCTAAAGCCCTGAAACCGGGCAGCCGCCGCCCCGCTAAAGAACTTTGCAGCGAGTGCGGTTTGTGCGATACATATTATATCCATTATGTCAAGGAAGCTTGCGCTTTCTTAACTCAGCATATCGCAGAACTGGAAGAGGAGATTCACGGGCGATCGCGCAATCTCGACAATCCCGACGATTGGTACTTCGGCGTCAGTCAAAATATGATGGCGGCTAAGAAAAAAGAACCAATAGAAGGCGCTCAGTGGACGGGAATTGTCAGCTCAATTGCGATCGAAATGCTGGAAAAAGGCATTGTTGAAGGTGTTGTCTGCGTTCAAAATACCAAAGAAGACCGCTTTCAACCGATGCCTATAATTGCGAGAAATCGCGAAGAAATTCTCGCTGCAAAAGTCAACAAGCCAACTCTATCTCCCAACCTTTCAGTGTTGGAACAAATCGAGAAGTCGGGGATGAAACGGCTGTTAGTAATTGGCGTCGGCTGTCAAATTCAAGCATTGCGTACAGTCGAGAAACAACTCGGTTTAGAAAAGCTCTACGTTCTCGGAACTCCCTGTGTAGATAATGTTAGCCGCGCGGGCTTACAGAAATTCCTAGACACGACTAGCCGTTCTCCTGAAACGGTGGTATCTTACGAGTTTATGCAAGACTTTAACGTTCACTTCAAACACGAAGATGGTTCTACGGAAAAAGTGCCATTTTTCGGATTGAATACAAAAGAATTGAAAGATGTGTTTGCTCCTTCTTGTTTGAGCTGTTTTGATTACGTTAATTCCTTAGCAGATTTAGTGGTGGGCTACATGGGCGCACCTTTTGGCTGGCAGTGGATTGTGGTACGAAATGATACCGGACAAGAAATGTTAGACTTGGTAATGGATCAGCTAAACACTCAGCCGGTGATGTCTCAGGGAAACAGAAAAGAGGCTGTTCAACAAAGTATTCCAGCTTACGAGAAAGGTGTGACTTTGCCGATGTGGGCGGCGAAGTTGATGGGAGTGTTTATTGAGAGAATTGGGCCGAAGGGTTTGGAATATGCTCGGTTTTCAATTGATTCTCATTTCACTCGCAATTATCTGTATGTGAAGCGGAATTATCCCGAAAAATTGGAGGCTCACGTGCCGGAATATGCTAAGCGGATTGTCGGGCAGTATAAGTTGCCAGAGGTTTAAGCTGGTAGGGTGCATGATATTATGCCCTGTTAATTACTATTAATAAAAAATGTTTGTAGTGAGGACTTTAGTCCTCGGATGGATGCGGACTAAAGTCCTCACTACAAACCAGTTTTTTTGTGGTAGCTAACTGACGCGCACTACTCCTTGGGCGATTGAAATTATGCAACTCCAAAGCCTGTATATTCGCGCGCGTAAGTTGGCTGAATTCCTAGCACAATATCCTCTTTGGGTATTCCCATTTCTACCAATTCGTCAGCAATCTGCCTGTCTGTTTGATTTCGCTGAATCCAGATTTTGCCATTTTTAATATCCAAATGAAACACACAGTTATACACGCGGCGGTGTGTGTCCCATCCTAAATCGATGACAAGATAGCGATCTTTTTCTTTGTCAAAAATTGTTTCTACTTCAATTTCTCCGTTAATTGGTGCTATCTTGCTGTCTTCAATTAGCAGCTTTTGAATGCACTGATGGTAATGCTCTAGTCGATCCATTTGACTATTGCCTCCTGAGTTGATTTTAAATAGATATGTAAACTTGTAGGGTGCGTCAGCTAGAAGCTGCTGGATGATTCAACAAATAATCCTACTGACGCACCCTACGAGTCTACGCCTGAGCCGTCAGCTCCTTGCAGTAAACTATTTTGTCATGGCCTGCTTTGTAGAAGTCGCGAATCCGCGCTTCTTCGTCGTAACCGCACTTGCGGTAGAACGATCGCACGCGATCGAACTCCGGGAGTCCCGACGTTTCCACCAGCAACACGCGCCCGCTCCGCGCCATCAAGGTTTGTTCCATGTAGCGCAGCAATGTCGCACCGCGTCCTTGTCCCTGGCGATCGGGTAAGATGGCGATTAATTGCAAGTTCCACGTGCGATCGGTCATTGGTTCGAGCTCGCAGTAGGCGACACCCACGGGCCCGCCGTCGTCATCGGTAATCCAGAAGCGATCGCCATCGTTGTTAGTGGCGAAGTAATCGGCTAGCACATTCCTACAAATCAGCAGCGTGTTCCTTCAACTCGTTCAAAGAAACGTATTCCAAAGTTAAGACATGAGTCGCCGACAAAACCACAAGTGGCGCACATCCAGCATCCATTGCTTCCTTCCAGCGCGAAGCACACAAACACCAACAATCCCCTGGCTTCAATCCCGGAAATTTAAAATCGGGAACCGGGGTACTCAAATCGTTTCCCATTCTTTTGGTGTACTTCAAAAACTCTTCTGTCACTTTTGCACAAACGGTGTGAGCCCCTAAATCTCCGCCACCCGTATTGCATTTTCCGTCCCGATAATAGCCTGTCATGGGCGATGTGCAGCAAGTTTCTAATTTTGTTCCCAGCACATTTGTCGCTTCCGTAACCATCGCAACTCCTCCACACAACTCTGCGATCTAATTTTACACAAAAGGTGGTTTTTTATATATCTTTTTCCATTGCAAAGTTGATGAATTTTTGTCCTCTCCGTTCTACTTCTTGCTTTTTGATCGTCATAAATCCGTGGGTTTCAAAAAAAGGTCTAGCTGTAATGCTGGCTTCGGTAAATAACTTTCTAAGTCCTAACTCTTTGGCTTTTAACTCGATTTGTGTTAAAATTAGCGTCCCAACTCCTTGTCTTTGAAAGTTTTTGTGACAGTAAAAGCGATCGATATGGCCGTTGATTTCTAATTCTCCAAAACCTGCGATTGTATCGCCCTCTTCTGCTACGAAGGTAAATTTACTGCTTAAACTTTGCATCCACTTTTGAATGTCGGTATCTGCTGGCGCCCAAGCATCTACTTGGGCTGTTGTGTAATCGCGGATATTTACTTCGTGCACTGTGTCATAGAACAGTTTGACAATTTTTTCAGTGTCGCCGATTTCGTAGGTTCGTACTTTCATGAGATTTAAGAGTTAAAAAAAAGAATGCTACTCTAGATCGGCTCAAAACCATGATAGCGATCTGTCATTTCCAATTCTAAAATCTCAAATCTAAAATCGACTGACGGACGCAGATTGATGGCGGGGTGTTTTGGATTTCTGGCTCAAATCGCCGCGACAAATTGACTCCAAAGATAATTTTACTGCACCCCTTGACAAGCTCTGGTAGTCTGTGCAACATTAATTATAACAACTGTTCGATATACTTATATTTTCCAATATCAGCCGTCAAAAGCTTTTTGTGTATTCGTTTATACTATATCGGATGTTCGATATAGGAATATTTGGTCGATCGCCCTTAAATCTCCGATAACCTAGGATCTAGAATCAAAAATCTGAAGATCGATCCATGCCAAAGATAGTTGACCGCGAATTGTACCGCAAAGAATTACTGAACAAAAGTTTTGAGCTTTTTGCCGAAAAAGGCTATTCCTCCGTCACAATGCGAGAAATTGCCTCAGGAATTGGAGTTTCTACAGGAACCCTTTACCACTATTTCCCGAGTAAAGAAAGTTTGTTCGAGCAGTTAATTGTATATTTGAGCTATGAAGATACAAAAGAAGAAGCACTGGCTGAGTTAGGAAATCCACCAACTCTCGGAGAAAAAGTTGAACAACTGATGAATTATCTCAGCGGAATTGAAGATTATATGCTGAAGAATCTGTTAATTACCTTCGAGTTTTGCCACCAAAAAACTCGCAAAGAGATTGATAGCAATCAAGCACTCCAGCTAGCAGGAAAGCGTTATGAAGAGGCACTTATTTGCTACCTGGGTATCTCCGATCCAGCGCTCGCTAAATTTGTCATTTGTTATATTGACGGTTTGGTGGCAAGAAGATTTTATCAAGGCGAAAGGATATCTTTTACAGAACAAGCGAATGTATTAAAAAATATATTACTCGCTTATTTAGAAAAAAAACAACCGCAAATTTAGGAGGAATATGAATTTTCAATTTTTCATCAAGCCTAAAAATCCATTGGTAATCGGATTGGTAGTTGCTGGCGCTGCTATTAGCATCGGTACAACTTTTTACGGTATTTCTCAGTTTGGATCTTTAGCTAAAAATGCTGAACCTTTACCCGTAGAAACACCGCCGCCCAGGAAAATCACGGCTTTGGGAAGACTGGAACCGCTGGGGGAAGTGATTCGCTTGGGGGTGTCGCAGGCGTTGGATGGCGATCGCGTGGCGAAGCTTTTAGTCAAAGAGGGCGATCGCGTCCAAGCAGGGCAGTCGATCGCAATTTTGGATGCAGGCGATCGGCTAAAATCTGCTTTAGAGGAAGCCAAAGAAAAAGTCAAAGTTGCTGAAGCCAGTTTAGCAAAGGTAAAAGCCGGGGCAAAGTCGGGAGAACTTGCAGCACAATCTGCGACAATTGGCAAGCTAGAAGCCCAATTGCAAGGAAACCAGGCGGCACAACAAGCAACAGTCGATCGCATTCAAGCGCAATGGAAAGGAGAAAAAACCGCACAGCAAGCAACCATCAGCAGAATAACCGCACAATGGCAAGGAGAAAGAAAAGTACAAACAGCCACAATTAGTCGCATAACTGCACAATGGCAAGGAGAAAAAACAGCACAAACAGCAGCAATTAACAAATTAAAAGCCGAGTCAAATAATGCCCAAACCGAATACCTGCGGCACAAAGAACTTGTTACCGAAGGCGCAATTTCTAACTCCGTCATGGACAGCAAACGACTGTCATTAGAAACAAGTCGCCAGGAACTTAAAGAAGCCGAAGCAAATCTCAGCCGCATCAACAGTACGGCCAAGCAGCAGCTTAAAGAAGGCGAAGCAAATCTCACCCGAATTAACAGTACAGGAATCCAGCAACTCAACGAAGCAGAAGCAAATCTTGCCAGAATTAACAGTACAGCAATCCAGCAGTTAGCAGAAGCAGAAGCAACACTTAAGCGCATCAAAAATAGTGGCAGCGAAGAACTAAAAGAAGCCCAAGCAACTCTCGACAAAATAGGCGAAGTGCGCCCGGTAGATATCCAAGCAGCCCAAACCGAAATCAACAGCGCCATCGCCCAAGTCAAGCGCACCCAAGCCGAATTAAATCAAGCTTACATCCGCACTCCACAACCCGGAAAAATCCTCAAAATTCACACCCGTGCAGGAGAGAAAATCAGCGATAACGGCATTGCAGACGTAGGAGAAACTCAGCAAATGGTAGTCGTTGCCGAAGTTTACCAAACCGACATCAGCAAAATCAAGGTTGGGCAAAAAGCAGGTGTTACCAGCCAAGCATTTTCAGGAGAATTGCCGGGGACTGTTAAAGAAATTGGCTTAAAAGTCAGCAAGCAAAACGTGTTTAGCAACCAGCCAGGAGAAAACTTAGACAGCCGAGTTGTGGAAGTGAAAATTCACCTGAATCCTGAAGCTAGCAAAAAAGTTGCGGGATTGACAAATTTGCAGGTACAAGTAGCAATTCAAAATTAGGGAGATTGAGAAACATGGGAGAATTGGGGCCAGATCCAAACCGACCGTATCCGATGGTAGACCAGCGCCGGGTTTGCTTTATCAAAAACTTTATTAAATCGCCCAATATTATTGTCGGCGATTACTCTTACTACGACGATCCGATCGACCCGGAAAATTTCGATAGAAACGTACTTTACAATTACGGGAGTGATAAATTAATTATTGGTAAATTTTGTGCGATCGCCACCAACGTCAAATTCATCATGAACGGTGCAAATCACAAACTCGATGGCATTTCTACCTATCCATTTCCAGTCTTTGGGAACGGCTGGGAAACAGCGATGAATCTATTAATCGAACTACCAACTAAAGGCGATACAATTATTGGTAATGATGTTTGGATAGGTTACGAATCGGTGATTATGCCGGGAGTTAAAATCGGCGACGGTGCAATTATTGCTGCTAAATCTGTTGTAGTAAAAGATGTTCCCGCTTACACCGTTGTCGGCGGAAATCCCGCTGGTTTAATTAAGCAGCGTTTCAGCGATGCTGAGGTGGCGCAATTATTACAAATGCGCTGGTGGGATTGGGAAGTTGACAAGATTTCGCGCCATATTAACTTAATTATGCAATCCGATATTCAAGCGCTGAGTAATGCCGATCAGACTTAGGCAATCGCCGACAAAGAAACCGGATTTTTTACCGATATTAAAGGCTGCGATGCAATATCTTCGCAAAAAACCCGGTTTCTGCCCACCGGATGAGCCCAATTACCGCACTCGCCGACAAAGAAACCGGGTTTTTACCGAAATTAAAGGCTACGATGCAATATCTTCGTAAAAAACCCGGTTTCTGCCCACCGGATTATCCCAATTCCCAATTCCCAATTCCCAATTCCCAATTCCCAATTCCCCAAATATTATGTTTCGCAAAACACCCCTTGCTTGGTTGCAAGTAACCAGAGAAAAAACCCGCCTCGCTGTTGCTATCGCCGGAATTGCCTTTGCAGATATTCTGATTTTTGTGCAACTCGGCTTTCAAGATGCACTCTTCGATTCTGCTGTTAAGCCGCACGAAAGTTTACAGACAGATTTAGTGTTAATCAATCCTCAATTTGAAACTTTTGCTGCGGTAAAACAGTTCAAAAGAGAGCGACTTTATCAAGCACAAGGAGTCGCGGGAGTCAAGTCTGTCACTTCTTTATATATTGGGATGGGACAGTGGCGAAATCCCACAAACCGCACTACGCGAGGAATTTTAATTTTTGGCATAGATCCTGGCAACACAACATTTATTTTGCCAGATGTCAATCAGAATTTGGCTCAACTTCAAAAGTTCAATAATGTGTTATTTGACCAAGCTTCTAGACCTGAGTATGGGGAAATTGCCAATATTTTTAATACACAATCTACCCTCGAAACTGAACTTAACAAACGAAATATTCAAGTAGGAGGAGTATTTACTCTCGGTACTTCTTTCGTGGCTGATGGCAATGTCATTGCTAGCGATTCTACTTTCATGAATTTATTTCCAGAACGCAAACCAGATGAAATTGATGTGGGTTTAATTCAGTTGCAACCGGGGGCTGACATCCTCAAAGTTCAATCAATGTTGAAAGCTATTTTGCCGGATGATGTGAAAGTTCTGACTTTAGCAGAATTTGCGGAAATTGAAAAGGCTTATTGGGGAAATGCTACTCCGATTGGTTTTATTTTTGGATTTGGTACGATTATCGGATTCATTGTTGGTTTGATTATTGTTTACCAAATTTTGTATTCAGATGTTTCCGATCACTTGGCTGAGTACGCGACTTTAAAAGCTATGGGATATAGCGATCGCTATTTAGTCGGAGTTTTAGTTCAGGAAGCTTTGTTATTAGCTATTTTGGGTTTTATGCCGGGAATTGTTTTGGCTAACGGACTGTATTCCCTAGCGCAGTCTGCTACATTGCTGCCAATTGCAATGACAACAAATCGAGCGACTACTGTGTTGGGTTTGACGATTGTGATGTGTACTGGTTCTGGGGCGCTGGCTTTGCGGAAATTGCGATCGGCAGATCCGGCAGATATTTTCTAAGCTGTTGTGGCATTTTAATTTAATTTTTGGGCGGGCTAGAAGCCCACCCCACAAGAGATGGAAGAAACAGGATTGCCAAAATTAAATGTGTACCAGCTTAGAACCAAACAAAATACCTCCATTAATTGTGGCACGGGCGTCTCGCCCGTGACTTATAGAAAAAACACAAAAAATCACCATGCAAACCCTAAACTCTCCCGCCAACTTCGACGAAACCATAACAAATCAAGCTGTAATATCAGTCAAAAACCTCAACCATTACTTCGGTAAAGGTTCCCTGAAAAAACAAGCTTTATTTGATATTAATCTCGATATCAACTCTGGGGAAATCGTAATTATGACGGGGCCTTCTGGTTCGGGTAAAACAACTTTACTGACGATGTTAGGCGGCCTGCGTTCGGCTCAAGAAGGGAGTCTCAATATTCTGGGGGAAGAAATACGCGGCGCTAGTAAGAATCAGTTAACTAAGTTGAGAAAGCAAATTGGTTATATTTTTCAAGCGCATAACTTGATGACGTTTTTGACGGCTAAGCAAAATGTGCGGATGTCTTTGGAATTACATAAGGAAATGCTAAATCAGAATATGGATGCTTTGTCAATATCCATGTTGGAAGCTGTTGGTTTGGGAGAACGGGCTAATTATTACCCAGAAAATCTGTCGGGAGGACAAAAACAAAGGGTGGCGATCGCCCGGGCGTTAGTCAGTCGGCCTAAAATAGTCTTAGCTGATGAACCTACGGCGGCTTTGGACAAACAATCCGGGCGAGATGTGGTGGAGATCATGCAGACACTAGCAAAGGAACAAGGTTGTACGATTTTGCTAGTGACGCACGACAATCGGATTCTCGATATTGCCGATCGCATTATCTACATGGAAGACGGACGTTTAGTCACAAATTTAGCCGATCGACCTTAATCAGATGTCAACAAATCTCTTACAAAAGTTCTTTTTATCAAATTTTGGGACGGGCAAGATGCCCATCCCACAATATTTTCTTTTATTGTGGGATGGGCATCTTGCCCGTCCTAATTATTTTTGTAAGATATTCGCTACTTGGCCGGGCCCACGGCCTCGATCGCAGCCTCAAGGGCGATCGACACATGAGTCCAATGAGTACCCCCTTGACAAAAAGCCACATATGGTTCTCGCAGAGGCCCGTCTGCGGAAAATTCCGAGGTACTGCCATCAATAAAAGTACCACCAGCCATCACCAACTGACTCTCGTATCCCGGCATCGGCGCCGGCACGGGATCTAAATACGAACCCACCGGGGAATTTTGCTGCACCGCCCGACAGAAAGCAATTAACTTATCAGCAGAACCGAATTCGATCGCCTGAATTACATCCCTGCGCCTCGCCAAAGGAATCGGATTCACCCGATAACCCAACTTATAAAAAACATAAGCCGTCAAATGATTACCCTTCATCGCCTCGCCCACAAACCCCGGGGCCATGAACAAACCCTGAAACAGCAAGCGGTTCAAATCAAAAGTCGCGCCCCCGCTGCTGCCGATTCCCGGCGCTGTCAAGCGACAAGTTGCCGCCTCCACCAGATCGGCCCTCCCGGCCACGTAACCGCCCGCAGGGACGATCGTACCCCCCGGATTTTTGATTAAAGAACCCGCCATCAGATCTGCACCCACAGCAGTAGGTTCGCAATCATCAACAAACTCGCCGTAACAATTATCAACAAAGCAAATTGTGTTACGATTCTGATGTTTGACTAGATCGACGATTTTTTTAATCTCAGAAATAGACAGACTCGATCGCCAAGAATAACCGCAAGAGCGCTGGATCAAAACCAGGCGAGTTTTTGTTGAAATAGCAGAGCTCAGTGCCCGCCAATCCACAGTTCCTTCGCGAGTTAGAGGCAACTCACGGTAGCTAATGCCGAACTCAATAAGTGAACCTTGACCTTGCCCCCGCAAGCCGATCACTTCTTCTAAAGTATCGTAGGGAGAACCAGCAACTGCCAACATTTCGTCACCAGGACGTAGGATGCCAAACAGAGCACAGGCGATCGCGTGAGTACCCGAAACAAACTGTACCCGCACCGCTGCCGCCTCGGCCCCTACCACTTCGGCAAACACCCCGTCCAAAGTCTCCCGCCCTAAATCATCGTGGCCGTAACCCGTAACACCTGCAAAATGGTGGACTCCAACCCGGTGGCTGCGAAAAGCTTTTAAGACTCGTTGAAGATTTTGCTTGACTGTCGCGTCAATACCAGAAAAAATCTGAAAGAGTGCCTGTTCTGCTTCCTGTAGCCGTGAAACGCTATTCATCTATACCTCGCTCACCATTTGCGTGCGCGCTGCTGATTATCGCGTAAATGCGGCCCCTAGTTTGTAAACATAATATCTTCATGACGATTGCAACTTCCAAAAAAACTTCTCCTGATTGGCCTGTTGTAGGCTTTATGGCCTTTCTGCACACCGGCGCTCTATTTGCTTTGCTGCCGGGTAATTTTAGCTGGTCTGCTGTCGGCCTAGCAGTATTCCTGCACTGGGTAACAGGTGGTTTAGGAATTACTCTCGGATTTCACCGCCTCGTTACCCACCGTAGTTTTCAAACACCGAAATGGCTAGAGTATTTTCTAGTTATTTGCGGTACTCTGTCCTGTGAAGGCGGCCCGATCGACTGGGTAGGAATGCACCGGTTACACCACATCCATTCCGACACGGAAGAAGATCCCCACGATTCTAATCAAGGCTTCTGGTGGAGCCACATGGGTTGGATGATCTCAGATTTGCCGATGAGAGTTCAAATCCCCCGCTTTACAAAAGACATTGGCGACGACCCAGTATACAAGTTTCTCCAAGCATATTTTATCCCCATCCAAGTTGTCTTCGGTGTGTTGCTTTATTTATTAGGTGGCTGGTCTTTCGTGGTTTGGGGAGTGTTTATGCGGATTGTGGTGGTGTTCCACTGCACTTGGCTGGTTAACAGCGCTACCCACAAATTCGGCTACCGCACCTATGAGTCGGGCGATGGCTCTACTAACTGCTGGTGGGTTGCTGTCCTCACCTACGGCGAAGGTTGGCACAACAACCACCACGCCTTCCAATACTCTGCTCGTCACGGTCTCCAATGGTGGGAAATCGACATCACTTGGATGACAATTCAACTGCTGGAATCGCTGGGTTTAGCTACCAAAGTGAAGTTAGCAGAAAAATAGGGCGATCGGCAATTTAGTCATTGGTTGTCGGTCATCAGTTCTGGACTAATGGCTCGTGACCAATGCCTAATCCTGTTTTTGCGATCGCTAAAGGTTGGGTTGAACTGAGATTGAATCATCTTGTGCGATCGACCCAACCAAAACCATAATCAGTTATAATAGATTTGGGAAGAAAAATTTTTGTTTGGCAGCCAAAAGTTTTATTTTCAAAATTAAACCGTAAATTTTTCAAGTTTCATCCTAAATCTATAATTCATTCATTTTTGATTCGTTTGGGCAAGTGTGCACCAAAAAAGTTTACTGCTCAATCCAAACTATTATGCGTGAATCCCGGTCAGCATCTCATCACTAATCAAAAAAAGAATGACAATAGCAACGCAAGAAAAACTCCAATACAATTGGAAGCACGTTATTAGTTTAGCAGGACTGCATATCGGCGCTTTGTTCGCACTGCTACCCAGTAACTTCAACTGGACAGCAGTTGGTTTAACAGTATTCATGCACTGGATCACCGGCGGTTTGGGAATAACTCTCGGATGGCATCGTATGCTCACCCACCGCAGTTTTCAGGCACCAAAATTCGTAGAATACTTTCTAGCATTTTGCGGAGCCCTGGCCTGTCAAGGAGGAATAATTGATTGGGTTGGGCTGCACCGTTTGCACCACACCCACTCTGACCAAAATGCGATCGACCCTCACAATGCCCAAAAGGGTTTTTGGTGGAGTCACCTCGGCTGGATGCTATATAAAGGCCCGGCTCACGCTGAAATTCCCCGCTGTACAAAAGACATTGCCAGCGATCCATTTTACCGATTTTTGCAAAACTACTTTCTCCCGATGCAAATCGTCTTTGGCGTGTTGCTTTACTTCGTAGCAGGCTGGTCATTTGTAGTTTGGGTAATCTTTGCCCGCTTAGTTTTGGTATATCACTGCACTTGGTTTGTGAACAGTGCAACTCACAAATTTGGCTACCGCACTTACGAAACCGAAGATAGTTCTACTAACTGTTGGTGGGTTGCAGTTTTGACTTACGGCGAAGGCTGGCACAACAACCACCACGCTTATCAATACTCTGCCCGTCACGGTATGCAGTGGTGGGAATTTGACTTTACTTGGGTAACAATTCAAGTCTTGGAAGCATTAGGTTTGGCTAGTAAGGTGAAATTACCACCTTCCCGAGCGGAAGGTTAGTTATTGTAGGGTGCGTCAGGTGTGAATTTGACTATACGCAGATTAAGAATTTTCCACGCTAAACACCTGACGGTTAGTTAGCACCCCCCTTAGGAATGAGAATTAAATAACTTACAATTTTTATTGTTCTTGTGGGATGGGCGTCCCGCCCATCCCACAAATATGTGTAAATTATTTAATTTTCATTCCTTAGTAACGTCGTTGCTTGCGATCGTCAATCGGCGTGGTGCACTTTGAAAACTTCTAAGGAAACCGATCCTTAACGCGGATTAACGCAAATATTTTGTAAATGCTATAAGGTGCGTCGCTCGCTCGATTGTCGATATTGAGTTAGAAATTTTCTGTGGCGACACACCCTACGACTACGACTGTCAACTGTCAACTGTCAACTGTCAACTGTCAACTGTCAACTGACTAATGAGCCTGTTTTTGGTCGCCCTTGCCGCGCAAATATTCCGCTAAAAACGCCAATCCTCCCGAACCGACTATCAACAGCACGCTCAGAGCATTAATATCAGGCTTCACACCAGTCCGAATCCGGCTAAAAATTTCCATCGGTAGAGTTGTAGTCCCGCTACCGGCGGTGAAACTCGCAATCAAAAAATCGTCCATGCTGAGCACAAAAGATAGCAGACAACCAGAAACAATTCCAGGTATTAATTGAGGTAGCAAAACCTGAATAAAAGCTTCAACAGGCGTTGCACCCAAATCCAAGGCAGCTTCTTCTAAATAAGGGTTTAAATCTGCCAATCTAGTAGAAACAGCTAGAGCGATGTAAGCCAGACAAAACACAACGTGGGCGGCGACAATTGTCCACAAACTTAGAGGAATAGCTAGCGCCGCTAAAAATACCAGAGTAGCAACAGCGCTCGCAATATCTGGAATAATAATCGGCAAGTAGGAAACTCCCTGATATAAATTTTTGCCGGGAAAGCGGTAGCGGGCTAAACCAACGGCCATTAAAGTGCCGAGTACAGCGGAGATGGCAACTGCACAAACAGCAACTGTTAAACTGTTTCTCAGGGCAATTAAAATCCGCGTATCGCTAAATAATTTAACGTACCAATCTAAAGTAAATCCTTCCCAGCCGGCGCTAAAACGGGATTTGTTAAAGCTGTAAAATGTGAGTACCAGAATGGGCAGGTACATATAAAAAAACATCGAAACGGTAAATATTGCCTGCCAAGAAATCTTAAATTTAGGTTTTAAGTACATATCGGGTTGTATTTCCTCCTGTGGATTGTCGGCGGTATTTTCCATATCTCGTTAATCGGGAATTGGTAATTGGTAATTGGTAATCGGGGAATTGGGCATCGGGCATCGGCCAAACAGGGCATCGGCCAAACAGGGCATCGATTTGAAGAGAATTTGTAGCGACTAATTAATGACTAATAACTAATGACTGCTGTCAACTGTCAACTGTCAACTGTCAACTGTCAACTGTCAACTGTCAACTGTCAACTGTCAACTGACTAAACTGCATTACGATCGCCATATTTGAGTAAAAGAGCAATTCCGATACTCACTGCAAAAATTAATACCATACTCAGAGCCGAACCTAGCCCCCAATTTTGAGTCGCCCCCAAAAACTGATTGTAAATTAAACGAGCTGCCGTCATGCTCGAAGCTCCACCAAGCAACTCCGGATCGACAAAATCGCCCAAACAGCTAATAAATACTAGCAAAGAACCCGCTGCAATCCCCGGCATTGTCTGGGGTACTGTCACTTTCCAGAAAGTTTCTAGTGGATTCGCGCCCAAATCCTGAGATGCTTCTAGCAATCTGCGATCGAGCTTTTCCAAGGAAGCGTAGAGAATGGTTACGATATAGGGCAAATAGCTGTAAGCCATGCCGATTAGAACGGCGGAACTTTGATTTAACAATTCTAGAGGAGGGATGCCCAAAAGTCCCAGGAGCGAGTTGAGAACGCCCGTAGGACGCAGAATTGTAATCCAAGCATACGATCGCAACAGCGAAGAAGTCCACAGCGGCAACACAAAGCCCAATAACGTTAAATTCCGCCACTTGGGCGAGACATTGAGCGCGATCCAGTAAGCGACGGGAAATCCCAGCAGTAAACACAGAATAGTCGTTCCGGTGGCAAAAAAGAGCGATCGACCCATCACCTGCAAATTCAGCGGCTCAAACACCCGCAGGTAGTTGCCGATTCCCGAAGGATTTACCAAATCTCCCGGCTTAATATTCGGCACCAAGCTAAGTTGAAAAATCACCAGAGTTGGTATTACTAATAATAAAACCAGGAACAAGCCAGAAGGGCCGAGCAATGCCAGCGGGCCTGTCCACTTTGACCATGGGGGGACGCTTTCAGGCTTGACTGGAGCAGTGGGAGGAATCGGAGGGGGAGCTTTGGTAGAAACAGCCATAAATAATAGTTTGGATTTTTGAGCGGTAGGGGCGGGTTCACCAAAATCTTTAATTTCAAAGCCCGAATTCGTATAAACCCGCCCCCACCCAACGGTAAATCTAAATGTACCAGATCGACTTATTGTCGGAAAAATTGATGCGGGCGATCGACTGTGGGGGCGAGAGTCAGAGATTGTTGGTCAAATTTGCTCCTACAGGTTAGGGTTAACCAGCGGTTAATTTAGTCCAATAGCGATCGTACACTTCCATAAATTTCCCTACTGGAGCCACACCTTCGCAATTTTTCAAAACAGCTTCCGAAGGGAAAAGAAGCTCGTTTTCGCGAACTTCCGGCGTCAGCAAACTAAAAGCATCTTCCGAAGGAGTTGAAAAACTGAGCCGTTCGACTAAAGAAGCAGCGACATCCGCTTGCAACATAAAGTTAATCCACTTATAAGCTGCATCGGGATTGGGAGCACCTTTGGGAATTACTAAAGTGTCAGTCCACAAAGAAGAACCACTTTTTGGTACGACATACTTCAATTTGTCGTTATCTGAAATGACTTCATTGGCATCAGAAGAATAGCACATGGCTAGCTTCAAATCCCCTGTCAGCATTTGCGGCCGCCAAGCGTCTGTCGTAAAAGATGCGATCGCAGGTTTGAGCTCCACCAGCTTTGCGTAAGCTTGTTTAACTTGATCTTGGTTCGTAGAATTCAGAGAATAGCCCAGCATTCGCAACGCAGCGCCCATGACTTCTCGAACATCGCTCGCTAGCGTCATTCGCCTTGCTAACTCTTTTTTGTGTTCCCACAAATAGCTCCAATCTTCAGGAGCTTCTTTGAGTTGTTCGCTGTTGTAAATCAAGCCTGTGGTTCCCCAGCTCAAAGGAACGCTGTAGCGGTTTCCTGGGTCGTATACAGGGTTTTGGAACTGTTTTTTTAGTCGATCGAGTCCGCCCAAAATTGAGTGGTCTAATGGAGTCAACAGCCCCAGTTCCGTCATCTGAACCACCATGTAGTCAGACGGGTAAATGATGCTGTAGGCGCGGCCGCCACCGGCTTGAACTCTAGCCAGCATCTCTTCGTTGGAGCTAAACACGTCGGCGACTACGCGAATGCCGGTTTTTTCAGCAAAGCGGATTGTACGTCTGCAAGCCGCCAGCCGCAACTGGAAAGGGCTAACCCGGAAATTGTCGCCGCCGAATTTTTTAGGAACTGACGGCGTGTAGAATTAGCCGGGAAAATCCTGGAAATTGGTAGATTTGTCGGAGGCACAGTTCTAATTGGGATTTTAGATTTGGGATTTAGGAATTAGCTGATTTTAGATGTTCGAGCAAACGCAGATAAACGCAGATTAATACTGATGCTATTAGATACTGGTTAGTTTTGTCCAGTAACGATCGTAAACATCTGCAAATTTTCCTAGGGGTGCCACGCCTTCGCAGTTTTCTAAAGTAGCCTCAGCAGGAAAAAGAATTTTGTTTTTGCGAACTTTTGGAGTCAGCAAATAAAAAGCATCTTCTAAAGGAGTTGCAAAACCTAATCGTTGGACTAGGGAAGCCGCAACATCAGCTTGCAGTATGAAATTAATCCATTTGTAAGCTGCGTCTGGATTGGGTGCTCCATTAGGAATTACTAAGGTGTCAGTCCACAGGGCAGATCCGCTTTTCGGCACAATATACCGAAATTTAGGGTTGTTTGCAATTACTTCATTGGCATCAGAAGAGTAGCACATTGCTACTTTCAACTCTCCTGTCAGCATTTGCGATCGCCAAGCATCTGTGGTAAAAGAAGCGATCGCCGATTTGAGTTCTTCTAATTTTTCATAGGCTTTTTTAACTTGTTGTTGGCTTGTAGAATTGAGAGAATAACCCAGCATCCGCAGCGTCGCGCCCATTACTTCTCTAACGTCGTTTAGCAGAGTCATTCGCCTTGCCAATTCCTGTTTGCGTTTCCACAAATAACTCCAATCTTCGGGAGGTTCTTTGAACTGTTCGCTGTTGTAAATCAATCCAGTTGTCCCCCAACTAAAAGGCACGCTGTAGCGGTTTCCGGGGTCGTAAACGGGGTTTTGGAACCGCTTTTTGAGCCGATCTAGTCCGCCAACGATCGATCGGTCTAATTGAGTTAGCATCCCGAGTTTTTTCATCTGCATCACCATGTAGTCTGACGGGTAAATGATGCTGTAGACCTGGGGAACACCGACTTTAAGTCTCGCCAGCATTGTTTCCGTGGAGTCTAACACGTCGGCGACTACGCGAATGCCGGTTTTTTCAGCAAAGCGATCGAGCAAAGCTTTATCGGATTGTACGTCTGCAAGCCGCCAGCCGCAACTGGAAAGGGCTAACCCGGAAATTGTCGCCGCCGAATTTTTTAGGAACTGACGGCGTGTAGAATTAGCCCTGCAAAACCTGGAAATTGGTAGATTAGTCGGAGGCACAGTTTGATTTTAGATTTTAGATTTTAGATTTTAGATTGGGGAATTGAGGATTGGGAATTGGGAATTGGGAATTGGGAATTGGTAATTGGGAATTCTTCCGATACTTTTTTGCTAACGTTTACTAACAAACACATAAGTTAAATCGCTAAACAGCTTTTCAACCAAGGCGTATCAACCAATGCCCGAAGGAAGATCCCACGAGCACCATTTAGATCTCGGTTCATCTGATTTCCATCAGAATCTTTGATCATTCTGCTACCACCAATCTTTTTGACTTCTCCAGTCCATGAAACAGTCTTTGAAGTGTAAGCTTCGTTGATAGAAGTTAAAGCAACTTTGCCTTGCTCCCAAGCTTTCCACTCTAGATGTTTTTTAAACTGGTAATGACTCAGAGTCAGCATTTGACGAACAGTTTTAGAGCGAATCTTGCGACGTGACTTGCTCACCATCTGAGACGACTCAAAGGATGGAATTAATATCACGTCAAAATTATCAACTAAAAACTTAGCAGTCTTGTGATGCAACTCTTTGACAAGATGTTGAATCTTAGACTTTAATCTGTCCGCTGCTTTCTTGAATCTTTTGCGTTGCGGGCTATTCGTTTTACTCATCCTTGAGATCAACTTGTCTAACCTGAAACACAACTTTTGGATCAAAAGATTAGAATCATTCCCAACCCATCCATAAGATGACTCAGAAAAGAAAGTCATGAACGTTCTAACACCGGGGTCTAAGGCAACCACGCGACCTTGGTTATCGGTCTGACGTGGTTGCACTTCTTCAGATACAACAATGTAATACTCGCCATAGGCAAGGGTCAATCGTCCATCACTGAAGCCTTTGGGTAATGCCTCTTTCAGCTTTGACTGACCCAATTTTGTCGGATAAATTCCTTTCGTCCCAATAGCAGACTTCGGAATATAAACAGACTGTTTTGTATCTTTTCGACTGCGAAACTTGCAGCTACAAATCTTGCCAGTTTTCTTGAAATCTACTTTGGCTTTTTTGACGGCACCACAAGCATCTTTAATGGCAATAGATTTAATTTGAAACGGTACAGGTTTTGCCCAATCAGGCAGCCCATTGAGTATTTCCGTTTTAATTGACATCCAATTGGCTTTAGTGCCTGGTTGCTGCAAGTATTTGATAGTTGCGTTGTAGACAAAACGACTAACTCCAAACCATTGTTTGAGCATTGCCTTTTGTTCAGGGCTTAGGAATAGTCGGATCTTCTTTGATTTTCTGGCTGTAGCTTCTAAGACCGTGCATTCGGCAACTAAACACGTGAAGGATGGCAAGAAGATCGGCTGTAAGTTCGGATTCGCTCGCGTGAACAGGATTTGAGAGAACCACGATTTCTCCACCGTTTTGTTTTGCCATGAACTCGAATAGTTCAAATCCGAATCTACACAATCTGTCTCTACAGGCAACAACAATCGTGAGCTGATCTGGGCGCATAAATCTGACCAGTAAGGCTTGCAGTCCTTTTCTTTTGAAATTGAGTCCAGAGCCGATGTCTTGGATGATTTCCGAGTCGGGGTATCGCTGTCGCATGAATTCGACTTGTCTAGCAAGATCGTCTTTTTGTTTGGTACTACTGACTCGGCAGTAGCAGATGATTGAGCAGATGCTTCCATCTTTTTGGTATGAGTCAACGTCGTAAAGGCGTTGCCCTGCTCCATTTTTGATTGATTTAATCTGCCCTTCATCTGCGTACTTCCTTAACGTGTTTGGATGCAGACCTAGAAATTCGACAGCCTTTCTAAGTGGTATGTATGCCATTCACCAAATATCACCCATCTAGTAGTGTATGTGAATGATTGTTAGAAAAATTGATACTGTGCGTCAACCCCTCTCCCCTCTCCCTTTCTCCCTTTCTCCCTTTCTCCCCCTCTCCATCGTTAGGATCGATCGCCCAAAGCGAGACAATCAGTAGTTCCCCAGTAAGCATAAATCGGCGTCTGCGGGTCTGGGAAAGAACCGCCCGTATTGGGTTGGCGCACCGTAATTTTATCGCCCGACGCCAATTCAACCACGTAATGAACGTGAGTGCCCATGTACATGATATTTTTGAGCCGCCCTTCAAAACAGTTAACCGACAATTCCGGCTGGTAGAGATTCAAATATACTTTTTCAGGCCGGACGCTAACCACCACAGAGTCACCGATGACACCATTCCACATATCCGACTGCTGAACGACTATTTTCAGATTGGCTGATGTGCGAACTGTAATAGTCGATCGGTCGATCGCCTCCACCGTACCAGAAAACAAATTCGTATCCCCAATAAAATCCGCCACAAAAGCCGTCTGCGGGCACTCATAAATTTCTTCAGGCGAACCAATTTGCTCAATCCTGCCCTCGTGCATCACCGCAATCCGGTTAGAAAGACTCATCGCCTCTTCTTGGTCGTGAGTCACCATCACAAAAGTCAAACCCAACTCTTGATGCAAATTCGACAATTCCAACTGCATCTGCTTCCGCAACTTCAAATCCAGAGCTCCCAGCGGTTCGTCCAGCAGCAGAACCGCCGGTCGATTTACCAGAGCTCTCGCCAAAGCCACCCGCTGCTGCTGGCCGCCCGACATTTGACCCGGAAACCTGTTGGCGAAAGATTCCATTTTCACCAATTGCAAAGCTTCCCGTACCCGTTCTTCTACTTCCGATTTCCCCAGCTTTTTAATCCGCAATCCAAAAGCGATATTGTCCCAGACATTCATGTGTCCGAACAGGGCGTAGCTTTGAAACACAGTATTTACCGGACGGCGGTAAGCTGGAGTATTGGTCATCGACTGGCCGCGAATCATCAATTCGCCCGCCGAGGGAGTCTCGAACCCAGCGATTAAGCGCAGCGTGGTAGTCTTACCGCAGCCGGAGGGCCCGAGAATGCTAAAAAATTCTCCTTGACGAATGCTGAGGTCAACTCCGCGGACTGCGGTTTCGCCATTAAATACCTTAAAGACCTTGCGGAGTTCAACGTCAAGCGCTGTATCCTTTGCTGTCGTACCTTGGTTGAGTGCTGTCTGAAACATATTCGCCCGTTCCTGGGGTAATGCACGCTATTTTAATACAGTTTAACTTTAGACTTTTCTGTATTTTAGGCGAGGAATGTTGGAATTGAGAGGTTTTAGAATTTGTTCTTTAGATTCTATCTCAGAGTGTTGCTGGGCAAGACCAAATCTGCTGTGTCCCGCACCAAATTCAATCCACCGATCATCTATTGATTTTCAGGATTTGGCGTGGGAGATGGCGTGGGAGAGGGTGTTTGCGGTTTCTCTGGTTTGGGCGCTTCTGCTTTTTTCCATTCAGACAAAGGTCGTTGGACGGCATTTTTAAAGTCAAACGGTACTAGCAGCACGGGCAAAGTTTCTGCCCCATTTTGAGGTGGGGCTTCCGCCGGGTTGGCTTGGGCGTACAAGAAGCGGCCGCTAAAGTCTGTTTTGCCTAAAACTAGGCGGTGAGTTTCCTGGTTGTCCAGCTTGACTGTGACTGTGGCTTGCGGTTGGTCGAGACCGAATTCTGGCAGTTGAGCGGCAGTAATATCTATTGTGCGATCGCTCTTTCCTGTTCCCAGCCTATCTAGCAAAAAATCCACCGATGCCTGACTCGCGTGTGCTTGCACCGGCAATTTCATTTCCCAGCTAGACTTACCTCCTTTACGAGCATAAACTCGTTCAAAAGTCAATATTTTTTCCGGAGTTTTGACTGTAAAGAATTGTACGCGATCGGACTTGAAAGTAAAAATTTTATGTTTTTCGTCCTTAGCCGCCTCCTGTTTTGGGGACACTTGCGTCTCGTACAAAGAAACCAACCCCGCCATGGTCAACGCAACAGCTATCAATATAAATGTATTTTTCTGCAATTTCATAATAATGAGGAATTCGGCATGGTCAGCAGTCATTAGTCATTAGTCAGCAGTCATTAGTCATTAGATTGTAGGGTGCGTCAGGCTTGAATATTTTGACACCGACTAATAATTTTTCCTCTGACGCACCTACGGGAATTAGTATCAGATTGTAGGGTGCGTCAGGCTTGAATATTTTGACACCGACTAATAATTTTTCCTCTGACGCACCTACGGGAATTAGCAATTGGTGGAAAAACAAGCAAGAAGCAAAGTAGTTATTGTAGGGTGCGTCAGGGTTAAATATTTTGATTTCAGACTAATAATTCCCCCCTGACGCACCCTACGGGAATTATGGATTAGGAATTGGAAATTGGGAATGGGTTGAAAAACAAGAAACAGGCAAATAAATCCGTTACATCCGTTAAATCCCGTACATTGCTCGTTGCCGAACTTGCTTCATAATTATCTTCTTTTCCACCAAATAGCGCCACCAACGCCCAGTCCCAGTAAAGGCCAAATCAGCCAAGCTAAAACCAACAATCCTACTTGGACATCATTCATGTTAATGCGGCGGTTGGTAGCTTTTTTCGGGCTGATAGAAAAGCTTTGCTGGTCTGGTTTGCTCAACCAACTCACTGAATTGAGAAACACGTCGCTATTGAGTTGTTGGTCAAACCAACCGTTAGTCACAAATTGAGATGTACCAATTACTACCATGCGCGATGTTTTTGTAGGAGTAGAAGGCACAGAAGGAGTTGTGCTTGGACTGGGAGATGCTGTGGGAGATGTTGTTGGTGTTGGTGTGGAAGATGTTGTTGGTGTTGGCGTGGGCGAACTTTCAGGAGATGCTGTGGGAGATGTTGTGGGTGTTGGTGTTGAGGAACTCTCCGGCGATGCTGTGGAAGATGCTGCCGGTATTGGCGAAATTGTCGGTACTGCTGGAGGGGTAGCTTCCTGGGAGACAATCACCGAGTAGCTGATTGGGGAAGCTGTCGGCGAGGTTGTTGGAGATGGCGAAGTTGTTGGTGATGGAGAAGTTGTTGGTAATGGGGAAGTTTTCGGCGATGGTGTCGGCGATGCTTGGGGTGATGACGAAGTTGTCGGCGAAGTTGTCGGCGATGCTTGGGGTGAAGGCGATGTTGTCGGGGAAGTGGTCGGAGATGGCGAAGTTGTCGGCGAAGTTGTCGGCGATGCTTGGGGTGAAGGCGATGTTGTCGGGGAAGTGGTCGGAGATGGCGATGTTTTCGGCGATGGCGATGTTTTCGGCGATGGCGATGTTGTTGGCGATGGCGAAGTTGTAGGAGATGGTGAAGTTGTCGCCGATGGCGAAGTTGTCGCCGATGGTTGGGGTGAAGGCGTGACTGGTGTTGGTGAGGCTGAGGGGTTTAACGGAGTGCTCTCAGAACCCGATCGCACCAAAGCCACACCTAATAATAACGGGCCTTGTCGATCGGTCTTCGGATCGAACTCCAATTTTTTAGTCGTCAAATCGCTTTCCGCCCAACTTTCCTGACTCGTCCAAATCAGCGGTTTTTCCTCTATCCCTACTACAGGCGAAGTTTCCAAAGCGCGTGCAAACGGATAAAATGAAATACCGCTACCGAAACTTTGAGTAATCGGATGTTCCCCGTAACGCCTGACTGTGGGAACCGTCGCGCCCAGGCCGAATCTTTGACCACTACCCGAAGCATCGATGGCCAAACGGGAGTCTAGTTTTACACCCCATTCTTGCAAAAATTTGTCTAATCCCGTATTAATTGCCGGGTCTACCATTAAGAATAAACTGCCACCGCGATCGAGATAAGCTTTTAGTGCTTTAATTTCTACATCCGAAAAAGGTTTATCCTGTCCAGGAACAATTAAAGCATCTGCATCTTCTGGAACTTCTTTGCGTTCGCTCAAATTCAGCGTTTGAGAGTTATAGTATTTATCTTTCAGAGCTTTTTCAGCTTGCTGAATTCCGCCTTGACCTTCTTTCAGCGGGCGAGCTCCTTTGCCTTGCAAAAAGTAAACTGTAGGAGTACGAGTGCTGAGAATTTCTTCTAAGCCATTTGTAAGTTTTATCTCCGAAAGACCTTGATTCGGGTCACTACCAAAAGCAGTACCACCTTTTTGCAGCACTTGTTTTTTTTCACCGGATTGCAAGTAAATTTCTCCGATGCTGGTAATACTAAACTCCCGGATTTTTCCCGGTTGGGCCTGGGGGTCAACAAACTCGTATTGAAACTTTTCGCCTCCCTCGCGTTTGTAACTTTGCAGCAATTCTTTAATTTGCGGATTTTGGATGGGGTCAAATACCCAAACCTTGACTGTTTGTTGCAGGTTTCGCAGGATTTGTTGAGTCTGGGGGGCGAGGGTAAATTGTTGGCTTTCGGTTAAGTCGATGCGGAGGGGATAGCGAAAGGCTATGAAGTTAATTACTCCCAGAATCACAAAGACAGCGAGGGTAGCAATCAGGGCGTTGGTACTCGCTTGAGTGGAACGTCGCCCCCAAAAGCCTTGTTCGTAAGTCAAGGATAGCAGCCAAAGTGCGATCGTCACTATTCCGGCAATAACTAAACCGACTGTCAGGGGTTCCCACGCTGCGGATACAAGTGCTGCTGTTACCCCCGCTGCGGTGAGGAGAGGGCCCAGCCAAAAAACGTATTTCCAATTTGTTTTGGTAATTTTCATAAGCTAAATATTGTTTGTGTGAGCAAATTCCGGTTCAAGAATGTTATTCTATATTGAATTAGTCTGCTCCAACCAGGCTGTTAAATCTGAGAGACTATTGAAATCCAGGACGGCATCTCCTAATTCTTCTAATTCCTGTAATCCTAATTGACGGATAGAGTTTTCTAGTTCCGGTTGGATTGTGCCTAAGCGTCGCACAAGTTGACGCAATATTAATGAGAGTTGAGCAGTTTTTGTCAGTTGTTCTCTTGCTACTTCTATCGCAATCTGCTGGTCTTGGATCCACTGTTCTTGGTTCTGCAACTCTTTTAATTCTTCTTGACTAAAATTGTCCTTCTTGGCAATTTTAAAAGCTTTCTGAATTTCGGGAACAGCACTCAGTGTTTCGGGGACTGTCTCCAGAATACTGGTATTTTGGAGAAAGTAAATCCATTGGTCGGCTCCTGTTTCTAATTGTGCTAATTCTTTACTGAATTTTGGCAGCTCCACAAATACTAATTCTATTTCAGTATCTGGACAATCAAATTTTTGCTCTTTTTCTTTGAAAACAAACCTAGTCATAAATTCAGGCTGATTTTCAAACATTTCAAAGTCGGCAATTTTCAAGGAAGTTACTGTTTTTAGTCTTTCATAGCGTTCTTCTCCTGTTAATTGCCCGCTGTAGGCTTTGGCAGCATTGTACAACACTCTTTTCTCGAAGGAAGGCACGTTGAGCAGTTGGATTTCAATCAGGGCGATTCTGCCACCGTTAATTGTGGCTTTGACATCTAGGTGTGTGTCTGGGACTCCAAAAGTTTTATTTCCCGGTTGGGAGTCGATTATTTCTAAGTCTTTAATGACAGGCTGTGCTTCATAAAGGATGGCGTTTAAAAAATTAATGAGGATGTATTTGCTGTCGCTGGAACCGAAGATCTTTTTGAACGCAAAGTCGATTTTGGGATTGATAAATCTCATTGTTTGATTTATTTGGTAGAATCATTTACCCTGAAAATATAACCGAATGTTGAAGGAAGAAGGAAGAGAGAAGAAGGAAGAGGGAAGAGGGAAGAAGGAAGAAGGAAGAGGGAAGAAGAAGGAATAAGTCAGTAGGCAGATTAATGCCCGATGCCCGATGCCCCATGCCCCATGCCCCATGCCCCATGCCCCATGCCCCATGCCCCATGCCCGTTGTTTTTAAGAACGCTGATATCGCAAAGCGTCGATCGACTGTGCTGTGAGAAATACTCCTAGAATGATGTAACTGGCAAAGATAATTATACTGCTAGTATCAAAAACTCCCTTGACAAGATTAGTGTAATGTGTTAGGAGTGAAAGCTGTCCTAATGCTGCTCCGAAGGGCCCGCCGATACCGACGGCGGCTGCATCGATTACCCACAGAAATAAGACTAGAGCGAAGGTGAGGATGGCGGATAAAATCGTGCTGTCTGTAAGGGATGAAATAAACATTCCGAGGGACAATATTCCGGCTGCTAGTAAGATTAGGCCGCCGTGTCCTAGCAGCACGACGCCGGGGGGTACGGGTGGGGTTGAGGAACTTAGGGCGATCGCCTCGCAGAAGAGCAGTGGCAGCAACATTGTGGTATAAAATGTTAAAACGCCGAGGAGTTTGCCGGTAGCAACGACCCAGTTGGTTAAGGGCGATGTGGCTAAAAGTTCTAAGGTGCCGCGCTTGCGTTCTTCTGCGTAAAGTCCCATGGAGAGTGCTGGTAATACGAACAGTGAAAGGGAACCCATGATTCGCAGAAAAAGTTGCAGGAATTCATAGGCTATGTCGATCGCAGGTTCGGTAATTCCCATTCTATCTCGCTGGGTGATTTGAGGAATTAGGCCGTCGGGGGCGAGGAGAATGGCGATTAAAAAGTAGCCGGTGATCAGCCAAAAGACTGCTGCGATAGCATAGGCAAATGGTGATGCAAAATAGCTTTGCAGTTCCTTGCGGTAAATGGCGATGATATTACTAATCATTACTAACATTTAGGAATTGGGAATGGTTCAACAGTTGACAGTTGACAGTTGACAGTTGACAGTTTGAAAGCTACTTCTACCTAGAAGGATGAGGATTGGAGTAATGAATAGTCTGATTTTAATTCCTCCGTCACTCGTGTTCCGGCTTTCAACCAATTATTTCTGGTAATTGGGTATTGGTAATTGCTTCATTCTGAGTCGCCTCCGGGTCGTGTTTCGCTGTCGTTGCTCTCTTGTTGCTTTCTTTCTATTTTTCGCTTTCTGTTGACAGGTGGTTGTTCTCCTTGAGAATCGCTACTCGGTTGTGCCCTTTTTTTAACTTGCCGATTTTTGACAACAGGTTCGGCTTTAGGTTCGCTCGACTCCAGGATTTCTGCAACAGGTTCTGCAACAGGTTCGGATTTTGGTTGAGGAAGCTCGATCGACTCTGCAATTTGGGTCACAGGTTCGCGAACAGGTTGGCTCGACTCTAGGATTTCTGCAACAGGTTCGGCTTTAGGTTCGATCGACTCTACGATTTCTGCAACAGGTTCTGCAACAGGTTCGCTCAACTCTACGATTTCTGCAACAGGTTCTGCAACAGGTTCGGATTTTGGTTGAGGAAGCTCCCTCGATTCTACGATTTGGGCCACAGGTTCGGATTTTGGTTCGCTCAACTCTACGATTTCTGCAACAGGTTCTGCAACAGGTTCGATCGACTCTACGATTTCTGCAACAGGTTCCAGTTGAGAAAGCTCGATCGACTCTACGATTTGGGCCACAGGTTCGGATTTTGGTTCGATCGACTCTACGATTTCTGCAACAGGTTCTGCAACAGGTTCGCTCAACTCTACGATTTCTGCAACAGGTTCGGATTTTGGTTGAGAAAGCTCGCTCGACTCTTGTCTTTCGACAATTTGCAGAAATTCTGCAACAGGTTGCATTTCTGGTTCTATATCATTGATTGTCTCTGATGTTTCTGCAAGTGTTTCGGATGCTGAGTGAGAATCATAAAGCGACTCTACTGTTTCCGCTTCTGGTTCTGATGCTGGCTCAGCAAGCTCGATCGACTCTGGGATTTGGGCCACTTCCCGATTGTCTACAATCGGTTCTGGTTGAGAATGTGCGATCGACTCCACTGTTTCTACAACTGGTTCTGATCCTGAATGAGAAGGTGCGATCGACTCTGGGATTTGGGCCACTTCCCGATTGTCTACAATCGGTTCTGGTTGAGAATGTGCGATCGACTCCTTCTACAACTGGTTCTGATACTGATTCAGAATGTGCGATCGACTCTACAGTTTCTACAACTGGTTCTGATCCTGAATCAGAATGTGCGATCGACTCCACTGTTTCTACAACTGGTTCTGATCCTGAATCAGAATGTGCGATCGACTCCACTGTTTCTACAACTGGTTCTGATCCTGAATCAGAATGTGCGATCGACTCTACAGTTTCTACAACTGGTTCTGATACTGATTCAGCATCATAGAGCGACTCTTGCCTATCTGACTCTAGTGTTTCTAAAACTGGTTCGTCCGATACTGGATGAGCATCATAGAGAGATTCTAGTGTTTCTAAAACTGGTTCGTCGGATACTGGATGAGCATCATAGACAGATTCTTGCCTATCTGAAACTAGATTTTCCACAATCGGTGCTGATTCCGATTGATGAGAGTCGGCGATCGAGTCTTGAATTTCTGTCGCTGCTTGTAGATTGCGATCGACCTCGGGTTCGCTGTGAACCAGACTTTCTTCCGGTTTCTTTTGGGCCGCTGTCAGCCGTAAAAACACATCTTCCAAAGTAGCGCGATTGCGGCGCATTTCGCAGAGTCCGAATCCTGAGGCGATAATAGCTGCGGCGATTTCTCGTCCTGGTTCCACCTCCGATTCGCATTCTGCCCGCAGGCGGTAGCGACTGGCTAAAAATTGCTGGCTGGGAATCAATTCGATCGATCGAACTCCCCGCACATTTTCCAAAGAAGGCAACAGCAGACTGTTGAGCAAATCCGCCTCACCTTCGACTTCGACTTCGTAACCTTCCCCGGTGGCCAACTCTCCCATCAAACGTTCGGGAGTACCAGCGGCGACGATTT
Organism: Microcoleus sp. PH2017_08_TRC_O_A; assembly: GCF_020738665.1. NCBI lineage: Bacteria > Bacillati > Cyanobacteriota > Cyanophyceae > Oscillatoriales > Microcoleaceae > Microcoleus > Microcoleus sp. PH2017_08_TRC_O_A. The sequence goes on along the minus strand of NZ_JAEQCE010000050.1, from coordinate 7,635 downwards.
GACCGCGATTGATGATGGTGACGCGGCTGCAAGTCATGCTGACTTCCGGCAGAATGTGGGTAGAAAGGATAATAGTGTGTTCGCCTGCAAGACTTTTGATTAAGTTGCGGACTTCGATGATTTGTCGCGGGTCGAGGCCGACGGTTGGTTCGTCCAGGATAATGACGGGGGGATCGTGGACGATCGCCTGTGCAATACCAACTCGTTGCCGAAATCCTTTAGAAAGTTTGCGGATTAAAACTTTGCGTTTATCAACCAGGCCGCAGCGTTCGATCGCGGATGTGACACGTCGGGCGCGATCGCCTGCAGGGACTTGCTTGATCCGCGCCACAAAAAATAGAAACCCTTCCACGCTCATTTCTGGATAAAGCGGCGGGTTTTCCGGAAGATAGCCGATCCGCTGTCTGACAGCCATCGAATTTTCGTGAACGTCGAGGCCAGCGATCCGGGCGGTACCGCTGGATGCCGGCAAATATCCCGACAAAATCCGCATGGTTGTGGTTTTGCCGGCGCCGTTGGGCCCCAAAAACCCGAGTATTTCTCCTGCTTCGACCGAAAAAGACACGTCCGCGATCGCTGCGGTCGAACCGTAAGTTTTGCTTAAGTGTTCTACTTCAATCATTTGTCAAAGTCATGTCGATTTTAGGTTTGAGATTTGAGATTTGAGATTGACTCCGCCAACCACAGGTCGGACGCCTGTTCCACAACCACAGGTGGGTTAGAGCCGATTTCTCACATTAGCCTGCCAGAAACCCAATCTATCACAACTGATGATTGTACTTGGAAGCGGGACACTTGTTTTAGGTCGATCGTCTGGCGCCGGCTAGCGTTGAGCTTGCTGTTGCTGGTTGGAAAATTCTCACATAAAAACAGGCAAGATGCTTGTTCCACAAAGAAAAAAGTGAATTTTGTTGTGGTCATTCTCCCCGCTTTGGATCGTATGGCGGGCGATCGCGTTACAAGAGAACCGAAAAATCTGTCAAAGTACCGTCTTATGAATGATCGAAGCCAAGCATAATTTCACTTTAAAAAACCCATGCTACGAACAGTTAGTAAGCGATGCCTTCTTCTGCCCCGTCTTCTTCCACAGACTTCTTTCCAACCCCCAGCCTGCTAAACCCGACTTTTTCCAACTCAAGGGGGCTACAAAAGTGCCGACTTTTCTATACTGAAAAATTTGGGCTTCCCTGACATCATATGAATAGGTTAAGTTAATCAAGTGAAAAAGGGAGTTAATCAATGCGTTTTGGATTTTTGAGTTTTGGTTTGCTGGTTCTCTCAGGAGCGATAATTGCCGTAGATGTCGCACCTTCTTTAGCAGCAGCAAGCGCCCAAACAAACAGAGAGTTGTCACAGTCGCAGGCACAAGAGCGATCGCAGCAGCTAATTGCCTGTGGTTGCACTAGCAGAGGTTGTAGTAGCTGTAGCCGTCCTACTCGCGGTGGTCGTAGATAGGATAATTAGCAGCTATCGAGTGACTGCTGTTTTTAGATAGTTGAGGATTGGGCATAAAAGAATAGTCTTTTTTCAGTCCAATCCTCTGTTTGTAGAACTTAATTGGTAGATCGATTCACCAACAAACTTGCTTGCTGCTACTAAGGAACGAAAATTTAATAACTTACACATATTTGTGGGATGGGCCAGAAGAACCCGTCTTTTCTGGACGGGCTCTTCTGGCCCATCCCACAAGAACAATAAAAATTGTAAGTTATTTAATTCTCATTCCTAAGCTTTATTAACGGGGAATACTCCAAATCCTAACAGAACTATCTGGACTGCCACTGGCAAGAGTCTGCCCATCGGGGCTAAAAGCAACAGAATAAACCGAATTTGAATGTCCGGTGAGAGTTTGCAATAATTCGCCAGTATGCAGGTTCCAAAGTCTAATGGAGCTATCATAACTGCCGCTTGCCAGAGTTTTCCCATCCGGGCTGATAGCCAGACACCAAACCCAACTTAGATGTCCAGTAAGAGTGCGCTGCAATTCCCCTGTTTTCGGATTCCACAGTTTAATACTATTTTCAGCAATACGGCTAACTTCGTTCCAGCCACTACTGCTAACAAGGGTTTGACCGTCAGGACTAAAAGCGACAGACAAAACTTGCGCTGAATGTCCTTTAAGAGTGCGAATTAATTTCCTACTATTCAGACTCCACAACTTAATAGTCAGATCGTCACTGCCGCTAGCAAGGGTTTTGCCATCAGGATTAAAAGCGACCGAAGTAACGTTGTTAGTGTGTCCGTAAAAAGTATAAAGCAGCTCTCCTGTGTTAACACGCCACAGTTTGATTGTTTTGTCATGGCTGCTGCTAGCGATGGTCAGACCATCCGGGCTAAAAGCAATCGATCTAACATCGCTAGAATGACCTTTGAGAGCGCCCAAAAGCATCCCAGTATCTAGATTCCACAACTTAATTGTTGTGTCCTTCTCATTTTTCGCATCCTCCTCCAGTAGCGGCCCCGTAGCTAGCAATTTTCCATCCGGACTGATTGCAACCGACCAAAGCTTTGATGAAGCTCTAGATAGTTTTTTAATGACTTTCCCTGTACGCCAATTGTAAAGTTCGATCGGTTCATCGTAACTACCTCTGACAAGGGTCTGTCCGTCAGGGCTAAAAGCAACTGAGGTGACTGCATCAAATACTTCCGAACCTCCTTTCAAGGTGTTGATTAGAGAAAGATTTTTTAAAGGTGCAGGAGGTTGACCTTGTAAAGGAACAAATTTAGGTAAAATTAATACACTGACGCAGGCAAATGCTGTTATTCCAATTCCGACTAATGCTTTCTTAGTTTTAGCAAATGACTTCAGCCACTTTCTTTCAGTATTCAGCGGGCTAATTCCCTGTAACTCAGTCGGAGGAACTGCCGACAACCCTTCTTCACTAGGGCATTCAATCTTAGCTATAGCCTGTAAAATTGCTTCGGGATTTTTCGGTCTATTCTTCGGATAGAAAGCCATCAGCTCATCAATTAAATCTGCCAGCAATCCCGAAATTTGTGGTGCTTGATCTCGCCAAATCACCTCTTGATATAGCTCGTCTTCAAGGTCAGTTGGATTTTTTCCGGTTAAAAGAAAGACAAAAGTGCGTCCCAAGGCATAGAAATCGGATTGAGGCAGCGCTTTGCCTTTTATTTGCTCGAACGGAGCGTAGCCTTTGGTATATATCTTTGTAACTTCCCCCTCATTCTCGTCCGCAATTTTTGAAAGGTAAGTGTTTGTGATTATCCGCACTGCTCCAAAGTCGATTAACACCAGTTGACCGTCAGGTTTTAATATGATATTTGCTGGCTTAATATCTCGGTGAAAATAATGCTGCTGATGCAAGTAAGCTAGAATATTTACCAGTTGCTTTAACCAATTAATTGCTTGTTGTTGGCTGATGGGTTGATAATCTATCTGCTTTAGCCACTGCTGCAAATTATGACCGTAAATTTTATCCATCACTAGACAGTAAAGCGTGTTTCCTCCTTCTTGATAGAGAAAATATCCGTCGGGTTCTACTTTAGGAATTCCTGGATGATCTAGTCGTATTAAGACATGAGCCTCTCGCTCAAACAGGGATACTGCTATTTGTTTTTCCTGCAAGTTTGAACAATTCTCAAAATGCAGAACTTTGAGAATTTTTGGCATCCCTTGATCCTCAACAATATCAAAGATTTTGCCAAATCCTCCGCGAGTATCCAAATCTAACTCTTGCACAATACGATAGCGATTTTGAAGTATCAATCCAGGCTGAAGCATGGCAAATAAAATATGCTTTATTTCAACTCTTCGGACAGTTTTCGATCGCCAACCGTAGAATCAGGGTTTCAGGGCGATCGAGAACGAGGGGAACGCTAACAAAGCACACTATAGGCTTTCGGGAAAATCAAGGATTTCAGAGTACGACCTAAAAATTGTTATTTGTTACATACAATAATGATTAATAACATATTTCCTAATTACAGGCTGTAGCCTAAACAAGTCTTGACCGATTTCGGTTTCGATCAGCGATCGCCAACTTAATGACTCCAAAGCATTCATTAATGTTGAGCTAGATATATCTGACGAAATCTCCGATCGCAATTGATTAAAGTCAACAGATTTGTTAAGTATAGCTAATTGACACATTACTTTTATTTCTAAATCAGTTACACGTTCAAACATCTGGGATAAAACTACCTCTATTTGACCTCCTATAAAAATCGTACCTGTTCTGAGAAAATCAGAAGTTTTACCAGCAAATAAAGTGATAATTGTTGCTGAAATCATCCATAGTGCTAAAGGATTTCCTTCGTACCTTTCAATAAAATCATTCCATTCTTTTTCTTTTACTAACCCTCGTTCGAGAAGAATTTGCTGTGCGGGTTCATTTTTCAAGCCACTCACTTTATGAGAGCGAACAAGGCGAGTTCGATTTTCTAATAATGAAATGTCGATAGATTTTTCTGAAGTTGTCAATACCAAGCAGCTTTTATGGTTCAATTCACCTACTTTTTTGAAAAATCTACCGTAATCCTGATATCCGTCTCGATATCTGCCAGCCAACAAACCTGTTTCCATAATTGTCTCGACTCCATCAATTATTACCAAACATCGGTGCGCGTTTAAACACTCGATCGCTCGCGAGATGGCATCAGAGGGTGTTTCTGGTAAATTTGTTTCCTCTTGGCTACAGATAAATCGGATGATGTCTTTGAGGACGGTATGTATGGGTGGAGTGCGATCGAGACTTCGCCAGATAATAAAATCAAAATCATTTTGAATTTTTTGTGCCAGTTTGACAGACAGAGACGTTTTGCCAATTCCCCCCATGCCCAACAGTGCCACCAGCCGACAGCGGTCTGTTACAATCCACTGCTTCAGTGCGGTCAATTCTTCTGTACGTCCGTAGAAAACAGAGACATCAGGGGCTTCCCCCCAATCTTGTCGAGAACGGGCGATCGCTGATTCTGGCAATTTTTCGGGCAGCGGAAGAGTTGGTGAGGAGCGATCGTCTTCTGCAAGTATATTCTTAAAGCTTTTTTTCCTAACCTCTTTCCCCAGTGCAGATGACAGCAGTTGCCAGAATTCGGAACCTAACTCCTTAGCATAACTCAGGTTGCAGTTACATTCACTGGAAATTTGCTCGTAAGTCTTATCTTCTAATACCTTACGAAATATGTTTTTTTGCAGATCGGTTGGGGATCTCCCCGTCCGAGCATGAAAAGACGCCTCTGCAAGTTCTAACGCAGTGTCAACGTTCATATTTGGGAGTTATGCAAAAATCATACTTCAGTATAACCCATTTTCCGATCGCCCTACTTTTTCCAACTCTTGCCGACCAACTCAGCCAAAAGCGACTTTTATCGACAAAATTGAGCTGTGAAACAACCCACTTTACCAGACTGAAAAATTATTGGTTTTGAAACAACATAGTAAATGTCAAGTCAATCGATGAAAACAGGAGTAACGATTGTGCCTTTACCGACAACCGACCAACAGTGGGATTTACAAAGTGGAGATGGCTGGCAATTTGACGATAATTCCAGTACAGGTGGTAAGCTTACCAATATCAAAGAAGCCTCACCAGAAGTGAAACAACTCTCTAGGGAATTGTCTCAAAAACTGGTTGGATTCTCCGCCCCAATGAGTGCTGGTTATGCCTACGAATACAGCGGTGCTAATGGCAATCCCTACAATGGTAATAATGTCTCCCACGCTGGGATTGATTATGCAGTTGGTGCGAACATAAATGTCTCAGCGGTAGTTCCGGGAAAAATCATTAATGTTGTATCTTATGGTGCAACTGGGCAATTTGTGACTGTAGAAGGTAATGATGGAAAGCGCTGGATATATGGTCACATCCAAACCAGCAAGAGACCTGGAGATTCTGTGAATATTGGAGATCCGATCGTCGGTACAGTCAAAAACCAAGGTCGGAACACTCATCTCCACATAGAGGTTCAAACTGCACCTTTTGATTCCAGTATTATTGGTGGAATTCCCTATCAAACAAAAGGAAGTCGGAATTTTGTTCTAACCAATACAATGAGTCCACTTCAAGCCTACTCGGAGTCGAAAAATGGTGGCGGTGTTCCTGTAAACACAAAAAGGGGCACAGAAGGGGACGATCGCATTAGTGGAGGAGCCGGCAACGATACTTTAATCGGTTTGGGTGGCAATGATAGCCTGTACGGCGAAGCGGGCAATGATTCCCTCATTGGCGGCAATGGAAATGATTACCTTGACGGCTATGCCAGTTATGTCAGTCGCGAATTTGACACTTTAACGGGTGGAGCTGGTGCAGATACTTTTGTACTTGGCAATGCACGACAAGGAGTTTTCTATCAAGGTGACGGTAATGCAATTATTACAGATTATTCAACTCGAGATGACTACATCCAACTCAAAGGAAGCGCTAACGACTATCAGTTAATCCGTCAGGGTTCTGATACCATAATTTCCTTGAAAAACGCAGATAGGATTGGTATTGTTCAGGGGGTAACAGACTTGAGCTTAACTGCCCGAACGGGAAGAGTTGATTTCAAATTTGTCTGATGTTGAGTTTCTTGATTTCTTCTCACCATTAATATCGAAGGTAAAAGAGCGATCGCCCAAGATTTCATACAAGCGATCGCTTGTATGAAATCATCTTAAATCCTTGGCAACTTAGCCCTGATTTTTGACAACCTTAAATAGAGGTTCGTTTACTAGGAGGACTGTGATGGAGCGCATAAGTAAATTGACAGCAGCACTAGAACAATATTCCGATCGCACTCCCCAAGATGAACAACTATGTCAACTCATTTTAACTATTTGCTCGCAACCTCGCGATAGTTTGCAGCGTCGAAAATCAATGGAGCGATTGTTGCTGAAAGTGCAACGCTTGCCAAAATTGTCAAAAAGTTCTCATCCCTATTATTTAGAAGCGGTAAATAAAACTTGGGAATGGTTAGACAATAACCTTCACAATTTTCATCCCCGCAGTTCTCCGATTCGAGACAGTTTCGTGACTTGGATTAACGGTAATCTCCGGTATCGAATTAGAGATTTATACGCTGCAAAACCCAAAAATATGGTTTCCCTAGATGTTAGAGAACGCAGCCAATTTTACCACCCATGTTTGGGCAGTATTGACGCTTATATCGAACCGCTTGAAGCTGAGGAAAACAAAAGTTTAGCACGAAAGATCGCGCAATACATTAATCGAGATCCCGAAGCTAAACTGCGAAAGTGTTATCCTAAAAATCGTCCCGACTGCAACTGTCAAATTATTGCTAAAAAAATGTTTTTGCACCAGTCGCCAGAAAAACTAAGCGAGATCGCGCGACAGTTGAATATCAATACCCAAACCATTCACTCTTTTTGGAGGAGGAAGGGATTCCCAACAGTGCGATCGCTCGCCAGAGAAATTGCTCAAATAAACTCTGATATTATGTCCGGATAATTGGTTTTTGTCTGTGATAGTGACCTTCATTCTCTCTCTTTCCGAATGCGCACGGCCCCTTAACACTACAAAAAAACACAAGCCCCAATCTGGTATTCAGAAAGGATCTGGAGTTATGTAAAATAAACCAGGCATCGAGCTATTTTCTCAGGCAGTGACCCGCCAAATATCTTCGCCACCGCAGCGTTTAACAACCGAGTTCGGGATGGAATCGGAGTGGTGCCAC
>NZ_JAEQCE010000049.1:36784-37735 GCF_020738665.1 Microcoleus sp. PH2017_08_TRC_O_A | reverse complement strand
CGCTATTTGCCTGCGGCTGCTGATTCGTGACATTGATACTTACCGGAGTCTCCGCAGACGTGGATGCCCCGTCACTGATGTTGTAGCTGAATTCCTCCAGGCCGACAAAACCCGGATTCGGAGTATAGCTAAAGGAACCGTCAGCGTTGAAATTGACCTTACCATTTTTGGGTAATGTTACCAGTTTGGCAGTCAACGGATCGCTGTTGGGGTCGCTGTCGTTGCCCAGGACTCCGGGGGCTGGAATATTGAGTGTCTTGTTGTGGGGAGTGTTGTAGCGATCGCTATTTGCCTGAGGCTGCTGATTCGTGACATTGATCTTGACCGGCACCGAAACAGGTGGGTTGATGCCGTCAGTGACGCTGTAGCTGAAGTTGTCTGTACCGATAAAACCTGGATTGGCAGTATAGCTGAAGGAACCGTCAGCCTTGAAATTGACCTTGCCGTTTTGGGGAAGTGACTCCACTGTGGCAGTCAAGGGGTCGCCGTTGGGGTCAATGTCATTAGCCAGGACTCCGGGGGCTGGAACATTCAGTGCCTTGGTGTGGAGAGTTGTATAGTTGTCACTATTTGCTACTGGCGGCTGGTTGGTTAGCAACTTGGTGACGTTGATATTCACCGAAATGGCAGGAGATGCCAATATGCCGTCACTGATGCTGTAGCTAAAAATGTCTGTACCGGCAAAACCCGGATTGGGAGTATAGCTGAAGGAACCATCAGCCTTAAAATCGACCTTGCCATTTTTGGGGCCAGTTGATAAAGTTGCCGTCAGCGGGTCGCCGTCGAGGTCGCTGTCGTTGCCTAAGACACCTGCGATCGCAGAAACGTTGAGGGCAGTATCAAGTGAGGTACTGTAATTGTCTGTTTGTCCAGCAGGTGGCTGGTTGGTGACATTGAAATTGACCGCAACAGCCCCAGACGGCGATACTCCGTCGCTGACGCTGTAGCTGA
>NZ_JAEQCE010000049.1:0-36713 GCF_020738665.1 Microcoleus sp. PH2017_08_TRC_O_A | reverse complement strand
ATCGTGTAATTGTCTGTTTGTCCAGCAGGTGGCTGGTTGGTAACAGTGAGGTTGACAGCAACAGCCCCAGACGGCGATACTCCGTCGCTGACGCTGTAGGTGAAGTTGTCTGGCCCTGCAAAACCCGGATTGGGAATATAGCTGAATGAACCGTCAGCCTTAAAATCGACCTTGCCGTTGCTGGGATTTGACAATACCTTGGCTGTCAAAATATCGCCGTCAGGGTCGCTGTCGTTGCCTAATACTCCGGGGGCTTGCTGGTTGAATACCTTGGTGTGGGGAATCGTGTAATTGTCTGTTTGTCCAGCAGGTGGCAAGTTGGTGAGATTGATGACGAAAGTTTGACTGGCGGATGTATCGACACCGCCGTTAGCTACGCCCCCATTATCTTTGAGATTGACAGCGATCTTAGCACTGCCGATCGCCCCTACGGCCGGTGTAAATGTTAGCGTGCCCGCCGAGTCGATCGCAGGTGGTACGCTAAACAAAGCAGCATTGTCATTCCCCGTAACTTGAAACGCGAGAGTTTGTCCCGACTCGTTGGCGGGGCCCCGAGAAATCGCCGTCGCCCAGCCGGGGATGGTTTGCGCGCTGGAGTTACTCTTGAGAGTGCGATCGCCTCCTTTGACAAACGAAGGTACATCATTGACTGGATTAACTGCGATCGTCGGTGCGATCGAATTAGTGCTAAACGGCGTTGTTCCTCCAGTAACTGAAGCGTTCACACCCACAGTACCGTTACCAACTCCATTCGTTCCATCCCACGCCCGCACCGTAATTGTTGGTTCGCTGCCAGCGATACTGTAATAATTTGGGTTGGGTACAAAGCGGACTTTCGCAGGCGTTTGCAGAGAAACCCGCGTTAAGTTGATGTTAGCTTGGGCCGAGGTTGTGTCGTCGCCGAGAAATAGAAAATTAGGAGTTTCATAGGGGTCGATCGCGCCAGTAAATGCAGCATAATTTCGCAGAGGCCCCGTTAGTATAACATTATTACTACCGTCCGAAAGAAAGTAATTGTCGCCTAAAACTTTCAGAGTATAGTTAGTAGCAAGATTTGTATTGTAAGCAGCATTTTCAGCAGCCACAAATAAGCTATTCGTTTGTCCGCCCGGATTGGGAGTAATTCCGTCTGCTTGAGCAAAGATATTGCCCGTAGTTGCAGATAGCTGCTGGAAACCGATTTCAATTGCTTTGCGATCGCTCGTAACGGTAACAATGCTAAAACCCGCCCGATTGGCATTGATACGGGCTTCGGAGATAATTTGCAGATTAAAAGATAAGCTAAATCCCTGCGTGCGATCGAGCGGCGGAAATAACGGACTTAAAGGATTATTGGTATAGCCAGCATAGATATTATTAGCAGCCGTGCTGTTTAAATTAACTCCATTACCGCTTAATATTTCTGAAGCAATAGTGGTAGGAGCAATAATATTGGAGTTGGTCAAAGACAGCCAATTCTGAGAACTGGGAGTGCTGCCAAGCAAGCCATTATAAAGAGGCGTCGGGCCGAGAATTGTTGCTGAGCTTTGGGACAATGGCCCAAAATTTGTCCAAGTATTGCCATTAGTTGAAAATTGCCAATTGCCGTTAGTATTGTCTGCTGCTGTGACTGCGACACCCAACGGATCGCTATTAACATCAGCGCCTAACTGGCTAGTGATATTGAAAATACTAAAACCCGTGTTAGCTACATTTTCTATGTCCTCATTAATTGCAGTTAAACTATTAGCGTTAGAATTTGTTAAAGTTGGAGCGCTGTTGAGCTGCGGGTTGCGGAGGCTGTTAATATAAATAGTGTTAATGCCGAAATTGGGTACGCCGATCGAACCTACACTATTGACAGCATAATTAGCAGTTTTATCCACACCACCGATCGCGCTCATGAATTCGACATTATCACCGTTATTCGTCGGAGCGGCAATTTTTACCTTAGCTGCATTGCCAAATGCTCCCAAACCAGTTGTTGGCCAGGCGATCGAATCAACTGAAGTAGTTCCCGTACTGCTAGTATCTACCCAAACAAGATCTGAATCTGCTGCAAAATTTCCTGCAAAGTTGTTAGGTGGAGCTAAAACATTATCAAGGTATACGCCGCCTTTATTGCTAGTTATCAATAATTGAATGTTCCAATCAGCATCAGTTCCTCCGGGAACTGGATTGTAGGTAGTTTCATTCGCTGGAATTACGCTCGAACCGCCCAGCACAATTATTGTTCCTGCCTTGAATACAGGAGCAATACTTGCCATATTTATGAACTGATAAGCAGAATATTTAGCTGTTGTTGGATTCGTTGAATCACCAACAAAAAATGTTTGCAATTGAGCAGCAGTTAAGTCTTCTGTCAAAAGTAGTTCGACATACTCATCGCCCTGAAAACTACCGTCACGGCGGAATTCATTAATAATTATCTGTCCCATTTCGATGTGCCTATATTTAATATAAGAATCCAATCGAATGTGGCAAGCACATTCAACTCCGTGCAAAATTCAAGCAGGAGAGTATTTTGTTCTCTACCGATAACCTGCCTTTTAGTTCAGTCCTAAGGTGCGTCAGACCATTCGCTTGACACATCACAAAAAATGTGAAAAGCTAACGCATCCTACCCGACTGGCGGATTAGATGATTAAGACCTTAACGGAGTCCTACTGATGATTTATATGAATCAATCAACATAAAATAATTATTAATTTTACCTAATTAACCTTATAATGTCAAGCATTAAATAATCTCAATAAATATTGTATATAAAAATATGTTGATCGGGCAATCACTCGCAAATTTAAATCAAAAACAACCAGCAAATCATGTCACCTCCCATCGATCTTTGCTTTGATTGGCAAAACCTTAGTCAAATTTAAAGGTTATGAAAATCTATAGTGTATTCGCATCGGTAATTAATTAAAACACTTCGTCTTCAATTCCCACCCACCATTCGCCCAGATTCATTAAATCTTGGTGAAGATCGGTAAGTTCTTTGAGATATTCTTCAGTAGAAATCTGCGATCGCCTTTCTTGCAATTTTTTCATCCGGAGTTGCACCAACAGCCACGGTTTGGAAATCCCATCGGTTGCTTCGATATATTGGGCTAGGTCTTTGCTGTTCATATGTTCGATTTATTTCCTTAAAAAGACGGCGATTGAAATCGCGCCTACACAGACAAAACCCGCCTCCGCGGGTTGAATATTTGAAGAGTTGGCGGTTAAAATTATGTTACCTTCTTCAGTCCGCGGAGGCGGACATCGTTTGTGTAGACGCGGTTTCAACCGCCGTCTTCCCTCGCCCAAAAACATCTTTTACCTGTAATCCGAAGTCTGAATGTTTTTCAACTTCGCCGCATATTTCATGCCGTATTCCGGGCGGCAGAAGCGATCGAGCTGAAACTCGAAAAATGCCCGATTTGCCTTCAAATGCTTCGGATTTGGGTCATCCAAAGGATACAGCAGCGCCGTCCGCAAAGCTTGAATAACCGCCGAAGTAACGCAGTACATCGATCGCTGGAACGTCACCCCAATCTGATTCAGGATATCATCTTCGCCGCGGCATCGCTGCCTGTAGAAATCCATCAAATAAGGCGGCAGGAAGTGCAGCATATCTTGGGCTAGCAGCGTCGGCGGGATGCCGGCAGTTCCTACAGGGAATTTGTCTGCATACAAAATACCGTAGTGGAAGTCTTTTTGGTCGTCGGGAACTTCCTTGGCTTGGGCGTTGTAAGATTTGGTTCCCCGGAACGGCGAAGTGCGGTAAAATACCGATTCTACGTAGGGTAGCGCTGCCTCGTACAGCCAAGTGAAACCTTTGGATTTTGGGATGATTTCGTAGGTTTCGCCGTCGATGAGAACGTGGTGGTAAATCGGACGACCGGCGATCGCAAATATACCATTTACCAGGAAATCCATCGCCTGGGGTACTGTGGTAATTTTCCCTTCGTCGTACAAGTCGGAAACTTCAAAAAACACGGGTGCCATTACTTCCCAGAATAAACCGAGATTGCTGTAATAAGACATCTGGCGGCACTGTTCCAAAAACATTTCGGGAAATGCTTTGTGCAGGCCCAGCATGAACGGGTCTTTTTTGAAGTAAGCTTTAATTGCGCGATCGGCATTTGCTTTGTATTCGTCGCTGTCGAGATAGGGGTCAAACTGGTTGACAGGAACGTACATCCCCCGGTGCCACAGCATTGACCTCATGCACTCTTCGGCAAATTCCATGTTAATGCGATCGTGCCACAAATGGTGAAACAAACGTGGCTTTTTGCCAGTTTCTCCATTTTCCATGAACTCCAAAAGTTCCGGGTGTGCGCTTCCAGTCCCCCGCCAAATCCGTAAATCTGCACCGTCACCTGAATAGTGATTTTGCAAGTCTAAATACTCCTGGGGTAAGAAGTATTTAAAGAAGGGAAGTGGGTTTAAAAATACCCGTTCCGCGATGTAAAGTAAATCCCGCCAATAGAAATCCATCGGTACCGCGTAGGCCTTCCAAATCGCGATGATTTGCATCAGATTTTCCGGCGTATCTGGAATCATCGCGCCGCCAGCTTCCAGTCTGTGAATGACTTCGGCAAATTCGTGCTTGGAAGGAGGCAGTTTAGTTGCTGGTTTAGTAGGAGTTTGTACCATTGTTTCTTCCTTGGTTTGAATGAATCTCAATATTTAGAAATATTCGCAAAGTCTGCGGCAGCGCAATGCTTGGAAGTTGCTAGTAGGGAAATTGCTGTAACTGCACCTGAATTTAGAATTTTTTGCGGTGTTCCAAACTTTTACACAGTTATGGTGGTAGTTGACTGGTTGTTTTTATTTTACCATAATTAGAATCCGAATTCATATCATGTCCGGTCGATCACCATAACAAAAATAGTTCGTAGTGCGGACTTAAGTCCGCTCCGGCTGCGGACTGAAGTCCGCACTACAAACTAATCTTATTGTGGTCAGTCCACCGGAGATGATATCAGAGGGAAGTTCGGTAACGAATTGTATAGCGGGTTTAACCGATTCAATGGATGAATGTTGAGGGAAGAAGGAAGAAGGAAGAGAAAAGAAGGAAGAAGTAAGAAGGAAGAAAAAAGATTTTTCTGAGTTCCCGCTCTCCCCCTCTCCCATTCTATTTCTCAGATTGATAGCTGACAGCTACTTGAGTATATCTGCCCGTTGATAGAGTTACTGCCATCGCATTTGTAGTAGATTCGCTCCACTTCAGCAGCCACACTGGTTGAACTCCCAAGAAGAAAATGATTGCCGCTAAAACTAGGGCTGGCATATTTTCGGCAAACTTCACTGGAGGATAGTAAGCCGTGGCATTGTCCAACTTGCCAAAACAGGTGCGGTTGAGCAGAATTACAAAGTAAACTGCTGTTAACCCGGAGGCTAAAATGCACAGTAAAGTCGGAATTGGAAATGCTGAGAAACTGCCTTGAAATACTAAAAATTCGGCGATAAAACCGACTAAACCGGGAATTCCGGCGCTGGCCATGCCGCCCAAAACTAACAGCGAACTCGCTGTGGGTAAACCGCGCATCGGATTCATTAAGCCGTTGAGCACGTCCAAATCCCGTGTGCCGGCTTTGGTTTCGATGATGCCTACGAGATAAAACAGCAAGGCTAAAATCAAGCCGTGGCTTACCATTTGCCCGACAGCGCCGATTAAGGAGAGTTTGGTGCCGGCGGCGCAGGCGACGAGGATGTAGCCCATATGCCCGATCGAACTATAGGCTACCATGCGCTTGATATCTTTTTGGGCGATCGCGCTCAAAGCACCGTACATCACGCTCACCGTACCGATTATCGCTAAACCAGGAGCGACTATCGACCAAGTTTCGGGGAACATCTGCAAACCAAACCGCACTAAGCCGTAAGTTCCCAACTTCGCCAAAACCCCTCCCAACAGAATTGCTGTTGCTGGCGAAGCTTCCACGTAGGCATCCGGCAGCCAAGTGTGCAAAGGCACTAACGGAATTTTAATTGCCAACCCAAACAGGACAATTGTTAGCAAGATTAATTGCGTGTTTAAGGGCAAATCTTGAGTAGTAATTGCACTGTAATCGAAGTTTAAAGAGCCGCTCAGCCAAGCTACGCCCAAAAATCCGCCTAAAACTAAAAGTCCCGAAACTGCCGTGTAAATCAGAAACTTCATCGCAGCGTATTCGCGCTGTTTGCCGCCCCAAATCGCAATCAACAGGTAAAAAGGAATTAATTCTAGCTCGTAAAATAGGACGAACAGCAGCAAATTTTGAGACATCAAAGCTCCCGCCACCCCCGCATTGATCAGCAAAATCAAAGCGTAGTAAAGCTGGGGGCGAGCCATACCTTCACCAGTACCGTAAATCACTAATAGCGTCAGCAATCCGGTTAAAACTAACAGTGGCAAAGATAAGCCATCAATTCCCAAGTTGTAGCTCAAACCCAATTGCGGAATCCAAGGCAAATATTCTTGAAATTGCAGTCCCGCATTTGTCGTGTCAAATTGAGTTAGCAGCCAGAGATTCAACAGGAAAACGGCAGCAGCGAAGACGGAAGCGACGGAGCGCACCCGCATCGCATTCATTTTTCCGGGCAAGAACCCGACTACCGCAGCGCCCAACGCGGGCAACCAGAGCAATGCACTAAGCATAATGTGTGAAGAGTGAAGATTCAGTTGACAGTTGACAGTTGACAGTTGACAGTTGACAGTTGACAGTTGACAGTTGACAGTTGACAGTTGATAGTTGACAGTTGACAGTTGACAGTTGATAGTTGATAGTTGACAGTTGATAGTTAATATCTAAGTTTTTAGACAGTTTAAATTTTACTGCTTTCCCAAGAGGTTTTTCAACAGTTGGTATTTAACAATTGACAACTATCAACTATCAACTCTCAACTGTTTACGACTCAATCAGAATATTGACTGCACCCGTGTCTAAATCGTAATATCCACCAACCACCTTCAGCTTATTCTCTTGAATTAACTTTGAGATAACTGGAGATGCTTTCAGCCTTTTAGCTTGCAGCACCACATTGGCTTTGCAGGCATTTTCTAAACGATCGCCTGCTTGGCCTTTCGAGCTTTCTACAGCAGGCCTAATTGCGTCGAGCAAACTGCCAATTTGACCGGGAACTTGAGCGCCTTTGATGGTTGCATCTACCGCACCGCAACGTTTGTGACCGATTACTACCAGCACTTTTGCTCCCAACACCAGTGTGCCAAATTCCAGGCTGCCAATTTCTTCTGGAGTAGCCACATTTCCGGCTACGCGACATACAAATAAATCTCCCAATCCCTGATCGAAAATAATCTCAGAAGGAAAGCGGGAATCTGCACAGCCGAGAATAGCAGCAAATGGTTTTTGAGCTTTGGCAACTTCAACGAGGCGGGGTAAGTCTTGGTTGGGACTTTGGCGTTTTCTGTCAACAAATCGCTTGTTCCCCTCCATCAATTTTGCCAAAGCGACATCGGGAGTGAAGTCATTTTGAGCAATTGCTGGTTCGGGTGAAGCCACATCAGCACCTACTCGTGCTGCGAGTATTCCTGTACCTATTGCTCCTGCGACAAATTTGAGGGAGTTGCGCCGGGAAAGATTTACTTGTCTGCGATCGTCTTTCATGTATTCTGCCTTGTTGGATTGAGTTTGAAATCTTTATTCAAGACTTCATTTATTTAAGATTTTAGGTTAAAAGTGTCACCTAAAATCTTCAACTTTATATCTCTTTACCCGCCCACAATCAGCGAGAGGCGAGCCAACAGAGGCCAGCTTACGAGCAATCCTAAAAGTGCCACTCCGAAGAGAATTGTCAGGGCATAAAACTGAGTTTGACCCGTAACGTTGTATTTGAGGCTTTGCCCGCCGAAAACTGTGGCAAAACCGATTAAGTTAACGAATCCGTCAACAATATTGCGATCGAACCAGGATATGATTTGGGAAACCAGACCGACGGCAAAGATGATGGTCACGCGGTAAAGTTGGGCGGTGTAAAAGTCGTAGGCAAAGAAGTCTTGCACGGCTTGAGAACCAATTCGCACTGGTTTTTCCCACTTTTCGTTCAGGTAAATAAATGCTCCGGCACCAATGCCGATCGCACTTGACAAAGCTAACAGTCCGGCCGCAGTATAATTCAAAGTTGCCAAAGGCAGTAATTCCCAGGCGGCGAGCAAGTGTGGGACGTGCAAGGTAAATCCCATTAACACTGTCATCGGCAAGACAAAAGGCCAGGCAACTTCGGGCGAACGTTCAGTCATTTGCTTCGGTTTGCCACCGAAAACTAAACCGAAAACGCGCACTAAGCCAAAAGCAGTCACGCCGTTCACAAACAGCACTACTACTAACAGTGAAGGATGAGTTTTAGCAAGCCCGCCTGCTAATTCTGATAAAGCCCAGAAGCAGCCGAAGGGTGGCAGTCCCATCACTCCAGCGGCGCCAACAAGAAACGATATTCCCGATATCGGCCGCTTCGCCCACAAACCGCCGAGATATCGGACATCCTGAGTGATGCTGTTCCAAACTACTGAACCGATGCTCATCACCAACAAACCCATTGCTAAGGTGTAGGCAAAGATTAATGTCAAAGCTGTGTGGGTTTGTCCGGTGCCGACGGCGATAAATACCAAGCCCATGTAAGAGCTAACTATATAGGAAAGCGTGCGCTTGATGTCGATTTGGGCGATCGCAATTAAAGACGCACCCACCGCCGTTGCAGCACCCACAATAATAGTTGTCTTCAGCCCCACGGGCGACAATGCAATCACGGGCTGCAATTTAATCAAAATCCAAGCACCGGTTTCCACAACCACTGTGTTCCGCAAAATCGTTGCCGGCAAAGGGCCTTCCATCGCCTCATCCAGCCACAGGTGCAGGGGAAACTGAGCGCATTTGCCCATCGGGCCGGCAATCAAAGTTAAACTCAACAGCGTCGCCACTGTGGGGTCAATGTTTGCAGTCTTAGCCCAAACTGCCAATTCGTCAAAATTCCAAGTTCCAGCCAGCGGCAGAATTGCAACTACTCCCATCAACAGGAATAAGTCTCCTACCCGCTTAGTCAAGAAAGCATCGCGGGCGCCCGTCACCACCAAAGACTGATTGAACCACAGCCCGATTAGCAGGTAAGTTCCCAGAGTCAGGACTTCCAGAATCATGTAGCTGAAAAACAGGGAGTTGGACAAAACCAAGCCGCACATCCCCGCTTCAAACAGCCCCATCAGGGAAAAGAACCTAGCCCAGCCCCAGTCCATTTCCATGTAGCCGACTGCATAAATCTGCGCCAGAAAATTCAGTCCCGTAATCAAAACTGTCGCCCCGACGGTGACAGCAGAAATGTCTACGGGAATGGTTAAGTCTAAACCTGCCACATTCAGCCAGGGAATGAACTGGTGTTGTGCCGGTTGGTTCCAGATAGCTGTCAGGGCGATGACGCCGTGAAGGAAAGCGAAGAAAGTTAAGATGGCGTTTACGTAACCGGAGGGTCTAGGCCCCGTGCGGCGAGTTACTGCTGGAAACCACAATATCGACAGAAATGCGCCGATGAGTGGATAGCAAGGTATAAACCAAACGGTCTGGAGTAGGATTTGAGCCATTGGCACTACCTGTAATTGTTACAAAACTTGAAAAATCTGAGAATAATCTCGACGCCAGAAGGCTGAGGCCATTCGCCAGAAGTAAAGAAATTTTGGGGGTAAATGCGAGTTTCTCGTCGTTCTGAAACTGCGCGCTTCAAAATAGACTTATTAATTTTATATTAAGGATTGCCTGAAATTTTCATATTTCCTAATTCAGCATACTTATATACAGATAAACTGTGCTTATCGGATGTAAAGATCAGACGGCGGTTGAAACCGCGCCTACACAAACGATGTCCGCCGGACGCCGACTCAAGAGAGAATAACATAGGATAGGTCTTCAACCGGCGTCCGGCGGGTTTTGCCTGTATAGACGCGGTTTCAACCGCCCAGTCTTCTTCTAAGGATTAAAGTCGCTCAATTTCCCGAGCTAGTTCTGGGAGTTTGGCTTGTCGCTGTCCGATCGCCCTTGCTCTCACATTCAAGAGACCGATCGGCGTATTTAACAAATCTACCAGATCGGCACGGGCGATCCTCTTCGAGGGCTTCGCTAACGCACATTTAGCAGTAGCAACCGGCAATTCCTTTAACAGCCATCTAGCCAGCCGATACAAATATTCCCCTGTGGTGAATTCTCGCATCAAATCGACACCGTGGAGTTCGTGCAAATATTTATTCGACTCGCCGTAACGATGCCATTGACTTTGTAACTGTTTTATTGTATTGCGGTGGCGGTGTCGGGCGATCGCATTTTCGGCAAAATACATTTTATAGGATGTTTCCCGCAAAATCCGCCAGCACAAATCCGCATCGCCACCGCTCGTAAGGTAGGGGCGAAACAAACCGACTTGTGCTAGAATTTCTCGGCGCACAGCTAAGTTAGCCGTTTGACCGTAGGGACAAAAAGGGTGAGCGAGAGTATGTTTTTGAGATAAAGTATTTTCGCGGGCGGCGTGTTTTTCTAAGAGAGTGTTACCGGGAAGGGCGAGGATTTCACCGCAGGTAATTCCTATTTCTAAGTTAGCGAATGGTTCGACTAAATTTTGCAACCATTGAGGTTCGGGGCGACAGTCTGCGTCGGTAAAGGCGATGATTTCGCCTGTTGAGGCGCGCATTCCTTTGTTTCTGGCTGCGTAGGAACTTTGAATCGTATTTTCGGTGAGATTGCGAATGGTGATTTGATTGAATCCCTCTTGCTTGGGGGATTTGGCTGCTGCTTGAAGGATAGTTGAAGTGTAATCGCGACTTTTGTTGTCTACTAAGAGATATTCTACTCTGTTTGTTGGATAAGTTTGCGATCGCAGACACTCAATTAAATCCGGCAAATCCGTCTCCCCGTTATAAACAGGTACCACAACCGAAACAATCGGTAAAAACTGCTCACTGTTCATTAATCCTCTCTGCTGGTTGTTGAGTCAATCAGGACTTGCATTCCTTACTACGAACCAGTTTGTAGTGAGGACTTCAGTCCTCTCTTGCCAGTTTGTAATGAGGACTTCAGTCCTCTCTGCTGCTTGTTGAGTCAATCAGGACTTGCATTCCTTACTACGAACCAGTTATCTAATAATTTCTACTTCTGTACCTTTTTGTACAAACTGATACAACTCGTCAACATCCTTATTTTCCAGAGAAACGCAACCCAAAGTCCAATTCGATCGCTCTTTGATAATTTTCTCTGAATTAGCAGGCACGCCGTGAATCCCAACCTCGCTGCCAATACTATCGTACCATTTGATTGTACCTGCTTGCTTGGCTTTGATATGTTTTCGCCAAGATTGTTTGCTGGGATAATCCAGCCAGATAAATTTCGACCAAGCTGCGTGAGGATAAAAATCTTTTATGCTAAAAATTCCTTCCGGCGTCCGCGAATCGCCTTCTTTTAGTTTATCGCCTGCGGGATTGCTGCCAAATACAACAGGATAAGATTTGACCGGCTTTTTATTTTCATATACAGTCAATCTGTATTTTGATTTTTCCACCAGGATGGAAATTCTATTTTTATCTAACTTATCCGGTTCGCCTAAAATTTGTGATAGGGGTTTGCCGTAGTTGAATAAATTATCTGGTGGTAATTGGGTATGTAAAACATTTAACTCATCAGCCGGACAATTACTTAAGCAAAAAACATCTAAAATGTAGGGAATGGGAACAGCATAACCCAGTCTAACAAGTTTCCAGTAAAAAAAGGAACTCACAGTTAGCAATAGAATGCTGGCAGATGAAGCAATTATCCAAATATTGCCCTGTCTTTTTTTAAGTTCCATTGCATTAACTGGGGCTATTATAGCGGTTCTCAAAAAAGTGAGGTACGTTGTTGGGATGGGAGCCCTCTTATATTTATTATATAGTAAGCGAGGTCGCATCAAAAACTCCATTTATAGTCATACCTCATCTTTCTGATAAAGGCTATATCATCATTTTAGCTTATGAGCTTGGAACAGGCAAGATGCCTGTTCCACAACAGATTTAATATTAGTGGCACAGGCCGGAAAGCCTGTGATTTAGCTAGATTTAATATTAGTAGCACAGGCATCTTACCTGTTTTTTTATTCTATCTAAAACGGGCAAGATGCCCGTTCCACAACTGCATGAAGTTCTTGTGTAACGGGCATCTTATTTGTTTTTCAACATGGCTGTAAATATCAGCTACATATGCTGTAAAGTCTGTTACTAATCCGCTGTTAACTGTTGCCAGCCAACATCAAAATCATTAACACTAACACCCCGTTAGTTAAATAAAAGATACCAACCACCTGAGTTTCCAACCAGCCGCAGAGTTCTAGATGGTGGTGCAGGGGAGCCATTCTTAAAAGACGCTTGCCAATGCCATCAGGGCCTTTTGTAGCTTTATAATAAGCCACTTGAGCAATTACTGACACTGTTTCAATCAAGAAAATCCCGCTGATTATTAATAATATCCAAAGGCTATTTGTTAATAAAGCTACCGCACCCAAAGCACCGCCCAAAGCCAATGCACCTGTATCCCCCATAAATACTCGGGCTGGATTGCGGTTGTGAGCTAAGAAACCGAAACAACTACCGCTAATGCAGACACAAAATATCATTAATTCTGGCGAAGTTGATGCTACAGATGCACCTAATCCCAAAAGTGCGATCGCACCTAAACCTCCCATCAAACCATCAACGCCGTCGGTAAGATTAGTAGCATTGCTTTCGGCAACTAACACAAAACCAGCTAGCGGCCAAAACAAGAAACCTAAAGGCAATACCCAACCGAAAGGCAAAGCAATGTTCGTAGAAATAGTTGGATTGTGGAACATCAACCACAGACAAAAAAGAGCTGCAAAACCTACTTGCAAAGCCAATTTCATCCGAGGTGAAATACCTTTATTCGACTTGCGACGGAGAATTTGCCAATCGTCGAGCCAGCCGATGAAACCGTAAGCTAAAGTTAAAGCCGATACGGCAACAACATCTGAGTTAAATCTCGACCAAAGTAATGCTACTACGACTCCTGCTGGCACAAAAAATATGCCTCCCATTGTCGGCGTTCCCGCTTTTTTTAAGTGGGCTTGGGGGCCGTCTTCGCGAATTATTTGTCCGGCTTTCAGTTGCTGGAGTACGGGCACAACCAGATAACCTAAACCCGATGCAATGAGAGCACAAACAGCTAGTGGCATAAATAGCGATGCAGGCGCATCCAAAAATCTACCCGCTGCTACATCTAAACCGATCGCTACAATGCCGAGTCCCAAACCCAGCAGCAGGAATAAATTCCTGCCTGTAAGTTTGAAAGGCATAGTAAAAGGGATTTTCTCATCCACAAAGTTATCCATATCACTCCTCAACACACACCATTTGAGAATAAGCATTTGACAATTCGAGAATAGGGTGGGATACAGGAGATTGGGAAATCTCTTGGTTTTTTTTCCCTGTTTCTGGTTGATTCGTTGACCAGCCAAAAACGTTACAAGCCCTAAACTTCAGTAATCGATTCTCCCCAAATTTTAGACTCAAGTTCGGCTTCCGGTTATTCACGAAGCTGCAAGTGAATCTAAAATCTAAAATCTAAAATCGACTTACCATTCTACAGTTATTCGTCGCCTACACCCGCATCATCTTCTGCTTCTTCTTCTAAATCATCGTAAGGGCTGTCGTCAACTGCCATCAACTCGGAAATTTCTTCTTCGTGCAGATAGTCGGGTTCTTGGACATCCCTTGCTAAGAGGCGATTGTTAGATTCCAACCAGTCTAAAAGAGAAGATTGCTGCTTTAATGGAATTACATCGGCAGGTAAGTGGCGAGGTATTTGACGCAGAGATGGGTTGTACATGATTATCGGTTTCTAAAGACAAAGACGCGATCGAGATCGAGTAGAACTAATGTTGTGCCGACTGACTGCTCCTTCCATCGAACACTTGCAAATCGGGCATTTAGCAGAGCTAAGGCATTATACCACAGACACTCTTTGGTTCCGGATCGGATAGGATGGCTGACTGGTTCGGGCGATCGCCCCCAATCATGGGCGCCAGGATAACATTAAAATCCGATATTGCCAATCCCTCTTTAGCCATAAGTATTGTAATCTGAGGCGATCGTTTTTGAAAGTATCGCGGGACACTGGGCCAGCCAGCGGTTGGGTTAAAACAGTTTCCTGGTTTTGCGTCAAAGCCTTATGGTGAAAGCCTTTTACCTTCTTCAACCAATTCTCGAACAATAAATCTCAGGATGGATATAACAGCGGCGATTTTATACCACAAAGACGGTTACGACACCGGAGGGAAAAGACTTCTGGGGCGTCATTCAGCCGGAGAAGGATTTCTCAAAAGCTTAGTCCAACACGGTACTGCTGACTCTCTCTACTGCTGCACAGACAGCGAAGCAACATTTAAGGAGTTTTGTTCGCGCATCCAACCGTGGCTGCAACAACCTCGGAAAGTCCGCTGGATTTCGACGGATCGACTAGATTTGCTATCTCAACCAGGTACAATCTATCGACCCGATCCCGCCCTTGCCGATATGGTTTGGGGGCGCAGATTTGTCAATCAGCGGGCTTACAGCGTTTGTGGCGTTACCCATACGATCGCAACTAAGTATGTCATGGAGTCGATCGGCAATTTGATAACAGCACCGGTTCAACCTTGGGACGCCCTCATCTGCACCTCTAACGCCGTGAAAAACACAGTAGAAGGAGTTCTGAGGGAGTGGTCTGAGTATTTAGCGCAGCGCAACGGCGGTCAACCCGAAATTTTGGTCAAATTGCCAGTTATTCCCCTAGGAGTGGATTGCAGCGCGTTTCCGCAGGGTGTGGAAGCAGTCCAGGCGGGCGATCGACAACGACAAGAACTCGGCATTTCTCCGGGCGATATAGTCGTGCTATTTGTCGGGCGATTGACTTTCTCTGCCAAAGCTCATCCGGTACCAATGTACATCGCCTTGGAACGCGCCGCCCAACAAACAAAGGCGAAAATCCACTTAATTCAAGCCGGTTGGATCGAAGATCCGAGAGAAGAACCCGACTTTAAAAATAGCGCGAAAATCTTTTGTCCGTCGGTGAATGCTATTTTTGTAGATGGCAGAAAGCCGGAAATTAGAGTTAATATTTGGTCTGCCTCCGATATTTTTATTTCGCTGTCCGACAACATTCAAGAAACCTTCGGACTAACACCCATTGAAGCAATGGCCAACGGACTGCCGGCAATTGTTTCCGACTGGAACGGATACAAAGAATCAGTACGGCACGAAATCGACGGCTTCCGCATTCCCACACTCATCCCGCCCCCAGAAGCTTGTTTAGATTTAGCGCTAAATTATCTCGACGGAAGTTTGAATTGGCCGACTTACATGGGTCACACTTCCCTAGCCACAGCAGTTGATATTGACGCCTGCACCCGCGCTTTGTGCAAATTAATTGAAAACCCGGAATTGAGAAGGCGGATGGGTGAAAGTGCGAGACAAAGGGCGAGAGATATTTATGATTGGAAAGTAGTAATTGCTGCTTACGAACAGTTGTGGCGGGAATTAGCAGAAATTAGGGTTTCAGCACCAGAGTCTGCACCTGCAAAAGCCGGGAAGCCACCTTATCCGCTGGGGGACGATCCGTTTCGGGTGTTGGGTCATTATGCGACTAGAACTTTAACCGATGATACGATCTTGAGTCTCGGTGCGATCGCCACACCGGAACTGTTGAGAGAGTTGCACACAATTTGGTTTACGAGCTTCGGTCAAGACCGGAGAATCTCTGTTAAAGTTCAGATAGAGATGTTGAATGCGATCGAGCAAAAGGGTGCGATCGGCGTCGGGGAAGTTCTCAGGCGTTATGCAACAAACGAGCAAGAATCAGCATACCTCTATCGGACGCTACTCTATCTCGTGAAATTTGGTGTTTTAGTCATTGGGAATGGGTAATTGGGAATTGGGAATTGGGAATTGGGCATAGGGCATAGGGCATGGGGCATCGGGCATTGATTGCTGGTTGGGGTGCATTTGATTAGTGAAGAGGGCGAAGCATGACCGCATATAAGTTATTAGTTATCATCCCATATGGACTGCGGTCATGCTTCGCCCCTACAGATATATTATTTGCCAAAACCAGATGCAGTCGCTGGGTGTTTTTTATGAGTTATTGGTATACTAATAACTAATAACTAATCACTAATCACTATTGACAACTAAGAGGGCGGGCCCGCACCATCCACCGCCCCTACGAACCGACAACTGTCAACTGTCAACTGTCAACTGTCAACTTATGCTTAAAAAATCTGCACTATTAGAGATAATTGCTGGTAAGAATCGCGGTTTGCTGGCGACTCCAAACGACAAACAGGCGATCTTAAGTGCGATCGCCCAATTGGAAGATTATAACCCCACACCACGCCCTGTAGAAGCCCCAGAGCTTTTAGATGGCGATTGGCGGTTGTTGTACACCAGCAGTCGCGCCCTGCTGAATCTTGACGGTTTTCCGTTGTTGAAATTGGGTCAAATTTATCAATCCATCCGCGTCAAAGAATCCAAAATTTACAACATTGCCGAACTTTACGGCTTGCCTTACTTAGAAGGAATAGTCAGCGTAGCCGCCAGATTTGAGGCGACTTCGGAACGGCGAGTGCAGGTGAAGTTTGAGCGATCGATTTTGGGTTTAAGCAGGTTAATCGGCTATGAATCTCCTGCTAAATATATCAATGAAATTGAGTCGGGGAAAAAATTCGCTGCTGTAGATTTTGGGTTAGATACTCGCGAACAGCAGGGATGGCTAGATGTTACTTATTTGGATAGCGATTTGCGGATCGGGCGCGGGAATGAAGGCAGTGTTTTTGTACTGACAAAAGAGTGATTTTGTGATGTTTGATTGAGTTCGATCGCTCTTAAGACTTCTCAAATTTTTAAGCAATTCTCGCTAGAATAGAAGCGTCAGGGGCATGAACACTTAGACATTTTCAGAATAAATCTATATAATCAAGTTAATTGAATTGAAAAAATGTATGACAACAACAACTGTAGTAGACATCGGGACTTTAATTATCCGCGATCGCAACCTTCGAGGCGGCCGTCCCATTATTGCTGAAACTGGTACTTCTGTCCGCCGCATCGCCGTTTTGTACAAGCAGGGTAATAGTGCGGAAGAAATTGCTAGGCTGATGACTCACTTATCGATCGCACAAGTTTATGCAGCTTTAACGTATTATCATGCTAATCGAGCAGAGATTGATACAGATTTAGCAGAGGAACAAGCAGCTTACGAACAGTTAGCAGAGTTACACTACAAAAACCTGAAGACAAATCCATGAGCATTATTCTACTGCTGCTAGACGAAGATGCTATGAATTCGGCTCTGCTTGATGCTCTACGCCTGCGGAGTGTTGATGTTATTTCTGTTGCAGAAATAGGAATGCTGTCTCGCAGGGATGAAGAAATTTTGTATTGGGCTAATAAAAATCATCGAGTAACCTATAGCTTTAATACTAGGGATTTTTATCGATTGCATACTGATTTGAACACCCAAGGGGAAGAACATATGGGGATAATCTTGGGACAGCAGAATTATTCAGTTGGGGAACAATTGCGTCGCTTGGTAAAAATTATAGCTAGTAAATCCGCAGAGGAAATGTACAATCAAGTTGAGTTTTTAAGTGCTTGGGGTGAAGAATAAGCGATCCCCTTAACTCATTCTCCTCAATTTATCTTTCTTTCATCCGCGTTTATCCGCGTTCATCTGCGGTTGAAAATCAAAAATGTATGACTTTTGCAAACAATTCAACACTTACTAAAATCCTCAAATCCACAGCCGATCGCAGCTTTAGATATGATAACCGTTAAAACTTAGCGTTAAGAATTGACAATTGACAATTATTGTGATATCTGCTTGAATTTTAATGGGAAAGGCGTTAGTACATTCCCGCCAAGAAACTTACTAACGCCCTTTCTGTACTCCTTACGAATACAACAAGATTATGCCACAAAACGGTTATCAACAGGGATTATCGGCGAATCCTAGTGCGATCGCGTACCAAAAACGGCTTTACCCTTGGGCGATCGCCAAACTCATGCCAAATATGCAGCGGACTGTTGTGGGCAGGTTTCGCAGGCGATCGGATGCTGACGGGCACTTGCTGTGTCTGCGTCAACTCATGCCTCAAGCTTCGCTGCTGGTAGTCTTTGACTTGCAACCAGACTAACATTTGGGGCGATCGCGCGATCGCCCTCCCTCTAAAAATAGGGGCTTTTTTCGCGCGATCGCCCTCTAAAATTGGAAAGTTATGTGAGTTTGAGATTAAACTAAAAACTTTAAGCTAGGCTGCACAGGTTTTCATTGTTTAGCTAAAATCACATAAGCTAGTATAAAACTATCCTTAATTTGTTGGTGAATTATGACTGTCATAACTGCAAAATTCATCCTTCCTGAAGCGGGCAAAATTCCACAATGGCAAGCCGCAACATGGGAAGATTATGTTGCGGCTTGCGAAAATCCGTCTTTAGCGGAAGCCAAAATTTTTTTTCATGAAGGATATCTTTGGATCAATATGGGTAATGAAGGGCCTCAGCACGCCAGATTTAACGATCTGTTTACTATCATATTTTTTGTGTGGTTTACCACCAAAGTAGGACAAACTTTTGATTCTCTCAGCGGTTGTGTAATTGAAAAATCTAAAGTGGGTTCAGGTGCGCCAGATAAAGTTTTATACATTGGCGGAGATTTCCCGCAGTGGCAAAAAGGGGAACCTCGACGCATTAATCTCAATCAATGGCGAGTTCCCGATTTAGTTGCAGAGATTTCCGATACTACTTTGACGAGCGATTTAGATGAAAAAAAGCGATTGTATGCTGCTTTAGGAATTCCTGAATATTGGGTAGTAGATATTAATGGCGTGAGAGTATTAGCATTTCGCTTGCAGGAGAATGGGAAGTATCAGGAATGCGAGTTTTCGGTAGCGCTTGAGGGATTGCCAATTGCTTTGCTTTCGGAGACTTTAAAGCTTTTGACTGAAGGAAATGGGACGGCGGCGATGTGGTTTGCTCAACAAATTGGGAATTTGTAGAGAGGTTGACGAAAAATGCCATCGCCCGCAGCTCACCATACTTTTTTCAAGCTCGACTTTAGGGCGGGCACAATTTATGAATATTTTGATATTTGTGCTAAGGTAAGTAAGTAGGCGGGATTCAACAGAGCTATGTAAAAATATGTAAACAGGGCTAATTTAGCCACGCTTAGGGCATTTGGATACTTGACAATCGTTTACATAATTGCGTTTTACAGCGCCTACATAGTTAATCTAAAAAATATGTCACGATCGTGCAGTAACCTTTCTATTAATTAAAGGAGCAAGTCAATGAATATTGTCTTAAAGCCGGAATACGAAG
Source organism: Microcoleus sp. PH2017_08_TRC_O_A (assembly GCF_020738665.1). Taxonomy (NCBI): domain Bacteria; kingdom Bacillati; phylum Cyanobacteriota; class Cyanophyceae; order Oscillatoriales; family Microcoleaceae; genus Microcoleus; species Microcoleus sp. PH2017_08_TRC_O_A. The sequence goes on along the minus strand of NZ_JAEQCE010000049.1, from coordinate 17,374 downwards.
AGTTTATTCGATCGCAAATTCAAACCGGAAAATATGGCAGCGTTGAAGAATTAATTGGAGAAGCGATCTTACTTTTAAAACAACGAGAACAACGCATCGAAGAGCTGCGCCAGAAAATAGAAGTTGGAACTGCACAAATTGCTGAGGGAAAAGTGACAGACGGAGAACTTGTATTTGCCAGACTTCAAGAAAATATCGATAAAATGCAACAGTCAGGAGTGTCAGTAACCCTGCCCTAAAGGGACGCTCGCTTGTAAGAGCAATCAAGCAATCTGTGCCGATCGGCTATCGTCTTAACTGACTAGCATTATTTAAGTCATGACACTCCTTGAATGCGACGCTAGTTGTCCGGTATCTATACCTGATGAAGTATTAACATTGATGCCTCAAAACAAAACTCCTAAAGCAGAGATTGCATCAGGGGTTTTTTATTTGTACGGGCGATCTGAAGTGGGCGATCGACGTAACCTCGTTGTTTCAGCTCTTTGTGTAAAATAAGTAGTAGCGATATCGCTACAAACCATTGTATTCTCTTTCCCTTTCCCGCATACTAATAACTGAACAGAGGTCGCTAGATAAAAAACCTCTATCGGGGTTATGTCTATTCCAAAGTATACAAATACCTACTTCAACGGATTTTGGACGTTAAACAACTGTCTAGTCACAAGGAAAGCTAATGAACAGTTATACATTTTCCGATGAATCTGTCCGAGATTTGAATGAGATTTGCGATTATATTAGTCGAAATAATCCTAGGACAGCCAGCGAGCTTTTTGATGTGATTCGTCAAAAATGTAAACTTGTCGCTGAATTTCCCAATATGGGCAAACGCTATCACAGTTTAGCCCCCAACTTGCGCGGATTTATTGTTAGGGATTATTTGATTTTTTACTACCCCAGAGCGGACGGGATTAATATTGCTCGCGTGCTGCGGGGCGATCGAGACTTGGAATTATTGTTTTCAGAATTAGGGGAAGATTAATTAGCATTGGATCGCTCGTAAAGGGCGATCGCACTCATCGCACTCTCCTCCAAAAACGCGATCGCCCTAATTTATCTGCGTTTATCTCCGTCCATCTGCCGACATCTGCGGTCAAAAAAATATCGATACCCCTTACAATCACAAACAATCTAAAATATAAAATCATAAAAAAATGCTGCGACTCTCCCAAACCCAACTCAAAATTCTCGAAGAATGCCCCCGCAAATTCCAGCATAGCTACCTAGAACTACTCGCAAGCACCGCCTCCCCTGAACACAAAGAAAAACTCACATGGGGTAGCCACTTTCACCTTTTGATGCAGCAGCGAGAACTAGGATTGTCGATTGAATCCATCACCCAACAAGACCCAGAATTAGGACGATGTGTGGCAGCATTTATCAACGCCGCCCCCGAACTTTTTGCGAATTCAGAAAATAGCGACCAAATTTTCCGCCAAGCCGAGCACCCCCGCATCTTGATTTTTCAAGACTACCTATTCACCGTTATCTATGATTTGCTAATAGCCGAACCAAACGCTGCCCAAATTCTCGACTGGAAAACCTATCCCCGCCCTCAAAAATCAAAATGGATAGCCGAAAGTTGGCAAACCCGACTCTATTTATACGTTCTAGTAGAAACCAGTGACTATTCCCCGGAACAAGTTTCAATGACATACTGGTTCGTACAATTGCAAGGAGAAGAACCGCCGCAAAAACTCACATTTTCCTACAATCAAATAGAACACGATCGCACAAAACAAGATTTAATCCAAATATTGCAGCAGCTAACCGACTGGCGACAGCGCTATACCGAAGGTGGCGAATTCTTCCCCCAAGTACAAATTAGTTCCAATCTTTGCGATTCCTGTCAATTCGCCACTCGCTGCAACCGCACCCAAAATTCCAAAGCTTCCTCATCAAATCTTCCAGCAGAAACTCCCACAAATTGGTTGCCAAATCTTGCTATAATCGAGGAGATATCTATATAATATAACCTTTGACTATCCAAACTCTTTGGACTATCGCTGGGTGGGGGCGGGTTTATAGATATTGTCGATTTGAATTAAAGATTTTTGGTGAACCCGCCCCTACTTTAATTAATGAATTAACCTATGACACAACTACTTCAACAATGGCAAAGTCAACCCTTACCTCAACCCCCAGACTGGCTGATTCAAGCTGTCAGAAATCACGCGCCAGAATTACCCGGAAACTATGCCGCTGCACTTCTCTATTATAGAGGAATTCAAAACCCGGAAGAAATACCAGGTTTCCTGAATCCCAAACTTTACCAACCAGCAAGTCCGTTTGAATTCGGACTAGAAATGAACTGGGCGATAGAAAGAATTCAGAAAGCAAGAAACAGCGCCGAAAAAGTTGCAATTTGGGGAGATTTCGATGCCGATGGCATTACCTCAACTTCGGTACTTTGGGATGGATTGGGAGAGTTTTTTGTTCAAAATGACCAACTAACTTATTACATTCCCAACCGATTAACAGAATCTCACGGTCTTAATATTCCCGGAATAAACAATTTACATAAATCTGGAGTTAGCTTAATTATTACCTGCGATACTGGCAGCACAAATATCGCGGAAATCGAATATGCTACCAGCTTAAATATTGATACAATTATCACCGATCACCATACATTACCGGACGATCGCCCTCCAGCGACGGCAATCATCAATCCGCGGTACTTTTCGCCCAACCACCAACTGTTTAACCTGTCCGGCGTTGCGGTAGCTTACAAATTAATCGAAGCACTATACCACACATTGCCGGATATTCCGCAACGACCGCTGACCGATTTATTGGAGTTAGTGGCGATCGGCTTAATTGCCGATTTAGTCCAACTTACAGGAGATTGTCGCTACCTAGCACAACTCGGCATCGCACAACTGCAAAAACAAATCACAAATCCCACCCGTCCGGGAGTTGCAAAATTGCTCGAACTGTGCAAACGAGCGGGCGATCGCCCAACCGACATTTCCTTCGGCCTCGGCCCCCGAATCAACGCCGTCAGTCGCATTCAAGGATCCGCCAGCTTCTGCGTAGAACTCCTCACCAGCCGGGACAAAAAACGCTGCGAAGAACTAGCAAATCTAACCGAAATTGCCAACACCAGACGCAAATCTTTGCAAAAAGATGTTGCTAAAGATGCCGCCGAAAAACTAACCAAACTTGACCTCTCAACCACCAGCGTCATCGTCCTCAGTGACCCACAATGGCCCGTAGGAGTATTAGGATTAGTTGCGGGACAAATCGCCCAAGAATACGGCCGCCCGGTAATTTTATTCTGCACGGAAGGAAGTGAAGAGATTAAAGAAACTATTCCAGAAACTAAATTTATAGATTCTTTTGACTCGGATTCCGAAACACTTTATCAATCTAAAATCCAAAATCCAAAATCTAAAATTGCCCGCGGTTCTGCCCGTTCCGCCAATCAAATCGACCTTTACCAATTAGTCAAAGACCAAGCGCATTTATTGGATAGATTCGGCGGTCATCCCTTTGCGGCTGGCTTGAGTCTCCCAGTTGAAAATATCCCGCTATTTACGGATGCTGTCAATCAGCAACTGCGACAACAATACAGCACAGATAGTTTGACAGCGGCACCTGTTCTAGCGGACTTAAAAATTACTGTCGCGGAATTAGGCAAACAGTTATTTCAAGAACTGAAATTGCTTGAACCCTGCGGCATGGGCAATCCCGTACCAAAATTGCTGATTGAAAATTGCTGGTTTAAGAATATCTACAATAGAAATATTAAAGATTCACAGGGAAAAGAAGTAAAGTATATCAAAACTTCTTTTGAAATTTGGGATGAATCTAGTCATGCAGGATTTCCCGGCATTTGGTGGGGACATTACCGAGATGAAGTTCCCGAAGGGCGGTGCGATGCGACTGTCGAACTCGATTTCAATACTTATACGTCGAACTATGAAGTGCGGTTGATAGCAGTGCGGGAACGCACGGATGACCAACAAGTTAGTTCCCAGACTAAAATTGATTGGATATTTGACTGGCGCAATAGAAATAATGATGAAGAGTTATTAGCAGTTAGCACAAATTTGGAATCTGAAATGCTGCCAGAAAATCTAGCTGACAATTCACCAATGCTCGATCGCGAAAACTCGATTATCCTCAAAGAATGCCCCGCAAGCTGGGACGAATTGCGCGTCTGGTTTCGGCAAGCACAGCACACTCAGAAAAAACTCGCGATCGCCTATACTTTACCCCCATTGGTACCGCCGCACCAAATCTGCCAACAGCTAATCGGCATCGCCAAATACCTCAGCCGCACCAACAAACCCGTCACCAGACAGCAACTAAGCCAAAAACTCGGCATCAGCGACACGTCGCTGCAACTTGGATTCACAACGTTAAAACATCTGGGTTTCAAAGTCAATTATCGCGATCGGGCTTTTCACATCACCAGACAACCCGAAGCCACAGAAATCGGAGCTCACACCTCCAAACCCTTATTCTCTAGCCCCTCAACTCAATTCTTAGTGCCAAATTCCCCCATCGCCGCCCGTTATGCAGCGCAATTCCTAGCAGCAGTCTGGGAAGAACAATTCCGGCGAAAATATTTCTGTGAAGTACCTCTTTCTACCATTGTGTCGATCGCCCGAGAGACCGTTTTCCAAGAAGATTATACAGACACTCTCTTCTAATTGAGACCTTGCACTTTTTTCCGTAACAGGCAAGATGCCTGTTCCACTCACCTGATAACTTTTAGTGTGGGGCCAGCACGCAAAATCTTAGATAGGAAATGTTTCCAAGCTTTACTCAATTTAAATTGTATATCTCAATCGTCTCCCCCCTCTCCCCCTCTCCCATTCTCCCCATTCTCCCCATTCTCCCCCTCTCCCCATTCTCCCCCTCTCCCCGTCTCCCATTCTCCCCCTCTCCCCATTCTCCCCGTCTCCCCCTCTCCCCCTCTCCCCATTCTCCCCATTCTCCCCCTCTCCCTCCCAGGGCTGATTCCTGACGTGGAGGCCACATCTCAGTTTTAAGAAATATCTTAGTTCTGAATCGATGCCGGTAAAATAAGGCATAGGGCAATGGCAGTTATCCGTTGCGAGTCACGTCCAAAACTCAAAACCCATAACTTACCACCCCAAACCCAAAACTCCCCCACCGCTTTCACTCGATCGCACATCTCCAATATAAAACCCCTATGCTCCTCTGTCCCCGCTGCCAATTTGAAAATCCCAATCTAAACAAGTTTTGTCAACAATGCGGAAATTCCCTAACTTACAAAGCTTGCCACCAATGCGGAACCCAAGTCGCTGTTAGCGCCGAATTATGTCAGAATTGTGGCGTCACAACAGGTCAAGTGTGGCGGGCGATTATCTGCGGTCGATCGAACCTTCCAGCAGTCCAGCTAGAGCAGTCAACTATACCATCAGCCGAGCTTACACAAAAAACCGACAATTTTCCAGAAACCCGATCGGCCCAAAACTCTCCCCAATCGATCGCAGACACCATTAAAACAGAAATTACCGCCGATTCTCCACAACTTGATGCGGCCGAATCCAGCAGCCCAGAAATTAGTGGCGCTGAAATTGTCGTGGGGGCGATCGCCACCGAATCCTTTCAAACAGAACAAAAAAGCTCTACTACAACACCAGAGCGCGAAATAACCCCATCTGACAACATTTTCACGGCCGCACCACCGCCAGAACCAACCCAGGAAGCAACAGAGAACCCCGAGGGCGCATCTCCCCCATCCCCAAAAATCTCCGCCCCCTATTCCGAATATTTAATCCCTTCCCAGCCAATAGGAGCTTATTTAGACAGCCAACAGCGCTACCAACTCCTAGAAACCTTGCCAGCAAGAAAACCCTCAGACACAGTATCAGCAACAGTATTGGACTGTCAGCCGCTGCAAATGTCACCCCTCAAAGCAATGCTAGCAGCCAACTCTGCCAGCGTCGCCAAACGCACCTCCCCCTACACCGCAGCAATCAAAGCCGGAGAAAATGCGACCAATTCCGCCTTAGCAGAACTTTGCCAAGGCATAGCTGAACCTTATCTGGCACTGCGGTGGCACTTCTCTCACAACCTGCCAGTCATTCACGATAGCTGGTCAGACAACCAACAGGCCGTACTGCTGCTAGAAGACTGTTCGCAATGGCCGCTGCTGGTAGAACGCTGGAGTCAACCCGAAACTTCCACCCAGCAAATTGTGTACTGGCTGCACGAAATGACCGAACTTTGGGCGGCCCTCGAACCCTGGCGCTGCCGCCAAAGCTTGTTGGAACTAACAAATTTGCGGGTCAATCCCGACTCTTCCTTTTCCTTTGCCTCTTTGCGGTTGCAATACCTCTATCCCGAACCCGCCGGTTCAAACCTGCAACTGGTAGATTTGGGGCAATTGTGGCAGGCGATATTTAACCAGTCCGAGCGCACTCAGTTTGGCGCCTTGCTCGAACTGCTGCAACAAATGTACAGAGGCGAGATTACCACAATAGAAGAATTGCGATCGCGCCTGGAAACCGTTCCCCTCGAACTCCAATCCGCACCTTCACCAACCTTAACCCCCACCCGTTTCCAAACAGACATCCCCGACAACTCGCCCCCCGAAGTTGTTGGTGAAGTCTTAACCCAGCCCATGCCCGTCCAGATTTACAGTTTAGAAGACGCAGGTCTCACCGATGTCGGCCGCACCCGCGAGCACAACGAAGACTTCTTCAGCATCTGGACTCAGCTTAACAAACTCGAAACCTCCTTCGGTCGCATCTTTCAAACCAAAGGGCTTTACATTCTCTGCGACGGGATGGGCGGACACGACAGCGGAGAAGTAGCCAGTCAATTAGCCGCTGAAACCCTCAGGGAATTCTTCCAAACCAGTTGGGAAAATCAACTACCCGAGCCTGATACCATTCGGCAGGGAGTGCTGCTAGCCAACAAAGCCATCTTTGAAATCAATCAAAAGGACGGTCGCTCTGGCATCGGCCGCATGGGTACAACCCTAGTCGCAGTCTTAGTTCAAGACACCAAATTCGCCGTTGCTCACGTCGGCGACAGTCGTCTCTACCGACTCCGAAAGGGACAGACACTAGAAAAAATCACCTCAGATCACGAAGTAGGCCAGCGCGAAATTAAGCGCGGGGTTGACGCCGAAACTGCTTATTCCCGTCCCGACGCCTATCAACTAACTCAAGCCATTGGCCCGCGAGACGGCAATTTTCTCAAGCCAGACGTGCAGTTTTTAGACTTGTCCGAAGATACTTTATTGATTTTGGCTTCCGACGGTTTGACAGATAATGATTTGTTAGAAACTCACTGGCGTGAAACTCTCGCACCTCTGTTCAATCCCCAAGCTAATCTCGACGAGGCAGTTGCCGACTTGATCGAACTAGGGAACACACGCAACGGTCATGACAATATCACGGCAATTATCATTCGGGCGCAGGTAGGCCCATTTCGATTTTAGAATTGGGTGCTGCCAACTTTTTTAAAGGCGGTGGCGGGCAGTCTTAGATTGAAACCTGCAATTGTTGCATGGCAAAGGAAGATTAACTTTGGCATCCGTCATCAAAAACTTGTTCGGCTTGCCGCGATATTCAAGTAATGTCATTACAACAACCAGTTTTTGATTTTTAATGTTGCAGTCTGTCGATCGATCGGGAGTTAAACGCAGCGATTCTTTAATCTCTCATTCCCACGATCGGCGAGTCAAGATGCGTTGTTCTGAATTGACCCTTTAGACTAGAAATAGCCGGCTACCTAGAAAGCAGCACGAAATAAGTTTCTTATGTGTCATACATATCAGTATTGTCAACCTTCTCTCAATTTGATCTGGCAGATTAATCAAATCAATCTAAAATGCTGCTGACTCTTTTAGATCCAGAAAAAAATACCCCTCTGCAACAGTGGAGTTTCGAGAACGAGTCCATTGTCCGCATCGGCCGATCGCCTGAAAATCATGTTGTGATTCCCAATGCTTTGGTGTCGCGGGATCACGTGGAATTGCAAAGAGTTAAAAGCGGTGCTAACCGCCAGTGGTATTTAGTCAATTCCGGGACAAATGGCACTTTTGTTAACGGTACTCTCATGTCTCAGGGTTGGATATCCGACGGTGCCCTGATCCAATTGGCGCGGGACGGCCCAATTCTGCATTTCCAAGTTCTGACTATTCAAGTCGGCGGCAAAATTGAGGCGATCCCTACTCTCAATCCTGGGACGCCGCGGTGTACCCACGCGGGAAATCCGCCCGGTAATTTATTCTGCATCCACTGTGGGGAACCGATTAAAGTCGATCGCACAATCCGCCACTACCAAGTGCTGCGAACTTTGGGCCAAGGCGGTATGGGAACAACAACTTTAGCCTGGGATCGACAGAAAGCCAAAGCTCAACAACCGGGAAGTTCTCCCGCAGCTTCTCTGGTAGTTCTCAAGGAAATGAATGCTGACATGGCTCAAATAGTCAAAGCTCAAGAACTGTTTGAACGTGAAGCTAAAACTCTCAAAGCGCTGCACCATCCTGGTATTCCTCAGTTTTTTGACTTTTTTGTCGAAGGTGGCAAAAAATATTTGGTGATGGAAATGCTCCACGGCGAGGATTTAGAAAAACGCATTTACAATCGCGGGCCAGTTGCTCCCCAACAGGCGATCGAGTGGATGATCCAAACCTGTGAAATTTTGGACTACATTCACTCTCAAAAACCCCCGATCGTCCACCGGGATATTAAACCTGCTAATTTGCTAGTGCGCCACCGCGACAATGGCATTACAGTGCTGGATTTTGGCGCGGTTAAAGAAATCGGCACTCCTCCGGGTACTCGCATCGGCGTGGAAGGCTACACCGCACCAGAACAAGACCGGGGACAGCCTCTCCCTCAGTCAGATTTATATGCTATTGGGCCGACTTTGATTTTTTTGCTGACAGCCCAAAGCCCTCAAAAGTTTTACGGAAAAATTACTAGAGGTTACGGATTTAAGCTCGATAATATTCCGACGATCGGCCCGAAGTTGCGGGAGGTCATTCTACGAACCACAGCAGCTAAACCTGGGGATCGCTTTCAAACTGCTCAACAATTAGCTAGAGCTCTAGCCACTTGTCTTTAATAGAAGGAACAGTCATTAGTCATTAGTCATTAGTCATTAGTCATTAGTCATTAGTCATATCAAATCCAGTAGCATCGGAATTATTAATATTACCGAAATCAGGAGACGGCAGTGCCGTTTCCCTACAATTAATTAGGGTAGGGAAACGGCACTGCCTTGGACTCTATATTATTCCGGTGCAGCCAGAATTGATATCATTAGTCATTAGTCATTAGTCATTAGTCATTAGTCATTAGTCATTAGTTGGTAAACAGTCAACTGTCAACCCTTGTTTTGCGCTCTTCGGGCAAGCTGTCAACTGTCAACTGTCAACTGTCAACTGTCAACTGTCAACCGTCAACTGTCATCACTCATTAGTGAGAAGGAAAAAGTCTGCTGTCATTCGTCAGAAGTCACTCTGAAGAAGGAAGAAGGAAGAGAGAAGAGGGAACAAGGCAGAGGGAAGAAGTTAGCAACGGAAAATTTATTGATGAAATTTAGCCGATCGCCTTTTAATTTCGGGTGCATCTCATTTTGGCGAATATATACGTAGGGGCGAAGCATGACCGCAGAAAATAGGAGATTCTAACTAATAACTTATATTCGGTCATGCTTCGCCCTCCTCAAAAGTGATATGCACCCAAGTCCTAGGTTTCCTCTGTTATTCCTCGTCCCAACCTTCTACAGCTATCAACTCGCTCACGGGGTCTTGCATAGAAAAATCAAACTCTAGGAGTTGCTGTTTCCAGTAAGGCCATTCATCTCCATAAAGTAGAGCTATTTTCCAAATGCTGTCTGTCGGCTTGATAATGTCAGACGTGACAAGAGAATGCACCTGACGCTGGAACTTAACCATCGGCTGTATAACCTTCTGGCTCATAATACCTCTTGAATTGTTTAAATCTTGTTTAATTAACACTTCCCAGCGCACACTTTTTACCGCAGTTTCGCCAAGAACAGTCTCGCCAAGATACGTGTAGATTTTTGTCGGGAAGCTACATATTCAACTTGTATCTTAACACAGTTCATTTTGACAAGGGGCTATAAGCAGGACTGAAGAGTCAAGACCGACTGCAAAGAATTAATAATCTTTGGGATGTCCCGCTATATGCTGTCGATCGGCAGTAGGAGGTCTGCCTCCTTGATTATTTCCACATAATAGCAGATGCAATGGCTGCTGAGGCTGGTTTTTGACAAGGCTGAGGTTCCGAGAAACTGCAATTACTGCTTGAGCGCTACTACAGCTTAATTTCCGCTTTCGGGCGAGTAAACTAAACTCCACCGCACTTGTTTCAGCTTCAACGCTGGCTTTGCTGTGAGAGGGGAGTCCGATCCGGCATCTACTAATTATAACTCTATTGACGGCAAAGGTGGTCAAAAATTGTTGGATACTGTTGATCGGCATCCCCGCGACTGTCGATCGACCATTGTAGACCGCCCGACACAGGCGTGCAATTCAACAGTTGACAGTTGACAGTTGACAGTTGACAGTTGACAGTTGACAGTTGACAGTTGACCGTTGACCGAAGGAGAGCGACCTCTACCCTTAAGTCCGAGGATTGGAGTAATGAATAGTCTGATTTTAATTTCTCCCGAGCAGGCGGGCGGGCTTTCAACCAATTCTTTCTGGTAAGTTCCCAACCCATCATCCTAAATCTCAAATCTCAAATCTCAAATCTCAAATCTAAAATTGTATGACTTGGAAAAGGCGACACATTCTCACTCTGGCTGATTTTACCTCCGACGAATACGACACGGTGCTGCAAACTGCCGCCAGTTTTCGGGAAGTGCTCGGCCGCCGCACCAAGAAAGTGCCCGCCCTACAGGGTCAAGTGGTCGCGAATTTGTTTTTTGAACCTTCAACCCGGACTCGCAACAGTTTTGAGTTGGCGGCGAAGCGGCTGTCGGCGGATACTCTGAATTTTACACCGGGAAGTTCTTCTCTGACGAAGGGGGAAACCATTCTGGATACGGCTAAGACTTATCTGGCGATGGGAACGGATTTGATGGTGATCCGGCACGAACAGGCTGGAGTTCCCAGTACAATTGCTTCAGAAATGGATCGCTTGGGTTCGAGAGTCAGCGTTCTCAATGCTGGAGACGGCCAGCACGAACACCCGTCGCAAGGTTTGCTAGACTTATTTACTATTTGTTCTTTGTTAGATGCCGAACGTCCGCGACTGGAACTTTTAGCGGGCAAAAAAATTGCTGTGGTGGGGGATATCTTGCATTCCCGGGTAGCGAGGTCTAATATTTGGAGTTTAACGGCTTCGGGGGCTGAGGTTCATTTAGCCGGGCCGCCGACTTTGTTGCCGCTGTTGTTTGCTGAGTGTGGCAATGGTAGGGAAGGTAAGTTATTTTTGCACTGGCAGCTTGAACCTGCTTTGGTCGATGCTGATTTTGTGATGACTTTGCGGCTGCAAAAGGAACGGATGAGCCAGCATTTGCTGCCGAGTTTACGAGAGTATCATGCTTTGTATGGAGTTACGCGCGATCGGCTGAAACTCTGCAAGCCGGATGTGAAGGTGTTGCACCCAGGCCCGGTCAACCGCGGCGTGGAAATTAGCTCGGATTTGATGGACGATCCGCAATTTAGCCTGATTTCTCAGCAAGTTACCAGCGGCGTAGCGGTGCGGATGGCCTTACTGTATTTGATCGGTGGCGGTAAAGTTTAGCTAGACAGGCGGGAATCCCCGCGTCCATACCCGATCGAGGGTTGGCGTGGGATGAAAGCTGTGTAAGCGGACGATTGCACCTGCTCACAAGACGCTCTTGTCGTAGCCTGCGGGAGATGCGCGGGTGTATGATGATGCGAACAAATCCCTTGCACTTGCCAATGTTTTCAGCTACAATATTCTTAGAGCAATCAAAGAAGTAATCTAAGTTTCGTGTTAAAAGCTGTCAAAGTCCGAATCTATCCTACCGTTGCCCAGCAAGTACACCTGGCTCAAGCTTTTGGTTGTGTTCGTTGGGTCTGGAATCAGTCTTTGGCTACGATGACAGCGACCTATCAAGAGACTGGTAAGGGCGTTACAGCTATGACAATGAAGAAGTCCATACCTGTGTGGAAAGCTGAATTTGAGTGGTTGTCTGAGTGTTACTCACAATGCCTTCAACAGTCAGTTTTGAATCTGGGCGTGGCTTTTGGCAACTTTTTTGATGGTCGATCCCTGTACCCAACATTCAAGAAACGCCAAGGAAAACAATCTATTCAATACCCTCAAAACGTTAAAATCTTGAGCGATCGTGAGATTAAGTTCCCTGGTAAATTGGGTGTGGTTAAAGCCATAGTTCATCGGGATATTGAAGGCAAAGTTAAAACTGTGACTTTATCCAAAAATCCTGACGGCAGATATTTTGCTTCGATGCTATTAGATGATGGGACTGAATCGCCAGAATCCAGTAGTGATGGGAATATAATTGGGATAGATCTAGGTCTAACTGATTTTGCGGTGACATCTAACGGCTCTAAATATCAACATCCTAAAGCAACCCAAAAACATGAAAAGAACCTAGCTCGTAAGCAGAAAAAACTAGCTCGTAAAAAGGATAAGACGACTAACAAAAGTCGCAAAGCAAAGCTGGCGGTAGCTAAGGTTCATTCTAAAATCAAAAGAGTCCGCGAGGATTTTCTACACAAACTATCGCGCAGGATAGTAGACGAAAACCAAGTCATAGTAGTAGAAAATCTGGCAGTGAGAAACATGGTAAAAAATCATTGCCTAGCCAAGGCAATATCCGATGCTGGCTGGGGAATGTTCTGCACTATGCTTAAGTACAAAGCCGAAATGGTGGGCAAGATTTATCTAGAAATAGGTCGATTTTTTGCCTCAACTCATCTTTGCTCGAATACCTTGAAGCCATTGCCAAAAATGGATCTGTCTGTGCGTGCATTTGATTGCCCGCACTGTAAACAGCGACATGACAGAGATATCAACGCGGCGATAAATATCAAAAATGAAGGCTTGCGCGTACTGACGTTGGGAACCAGCGTTATTGCTCCTGAAGGCTATGTAAGACCAAAACAGTATGGGCGTAAGTCTACTACTGTGGCGGCTGTGGTTGTTGAAGGGAGAAGCCCACACTCTACCCGATCGAGGGTGAGTGTGTGGTAGTTCACGTTGTCAGTTGTTAACGATATATAGCGGATCTAGCGAAAGATTCGCGGACGTTGTTGCCAAGAGAACCCTATACGTTTAAGGCTTATATAAGCTGTCAGTCATACCTCATCTTTTTGAGAAAGGCTATAACTTCGGATCTTCGATTATTTGTTACCGTCCAGCGCCTCATGAAAAATAATCGTTACCAAAACCAGCTTGGTAACGATTCAAACTCTTTCTAGAAATGTAAATTACTCTAGTTAAGAATTAGTCAAGCCACGCAGTAGAAACCCAGCCCCCACCTGCAAGTTTAGCCCAGCCGTGCTTGTAATGACCGGTCAATTTCACATTGTCTCCATTGTGTAACTTGCCGATGATATGAGAACAGCGACTGGCCCGGTGGCGGATATTCAGTCTGCCACCATTGGTGGCAACTTCGGCGTAGCTGTGATGGCTGCGACCGCCGCCGCAGCGCTTGTAGTGGCAACCTGCCTGTGCTTCGCCACTCACACTCAGAATAGACAGGGCTACTGCCAGACCTGCAACGCCTACCACGGCAGATTTAGGAATTTTCAATTCCAGTTGGAGCTCGGACTCTGGAGATTCATAAGCAACAAAAGAGTGGCTCAATGCTAGTGCTTCCATAGTTTCCTCGTGATTGTGATTAACGTTTTTTCGTGCAGACTCATTTTATACTCCCCATGCCTAAAGGCGAAGGGATTCTTGACAAATCCGAATCTGGATTTTTACTCGTGGCTATCAAGTCGCCCCTACCCGCTCAGTTGAGATTTCTCCAAACATTGCGTATAGTTTTTTGACGCTTTCAGACCATCGCTAGCCAATCGCTAGCCAACAGATATACTACGCTCTACAACCTGCCATTATTTGCCCTTTAACTATTCCGAATCTTCTGGCGTCGGATATGTCAGTTGCCGGGATTTCTCCGTACTAGGATGTTTCAACACGTAGATGGTTTCTCCTACTTGCTTTGGTGACTTTAACACAACTATTTCGATTAGTGTGTAAAGAAATATTCAAGGCGGTTGAAACCGCAACGGAATTTTCCCGGTGTCGGTATTCCGGAGTTTGCGTCTTGTTCTTTGGTCAAAACAGGCGCAAGAGGTTGTTACCGTCTTGCTTTTGCCGAGTATAGGCTTGCTTTGGCTCAACTCTGCACAGGTATATCATGTCATTTAAGTAGCTTGGTGGAGCAAAAAATAAATAAAGTTTACATTTTCTGCTGAAAATTTGGACTGCGCCGATCGCAATCGGGGTTAAATTTAACTTAACTGTGTCATTCAAAAGGGAATGCAGTCATCGCTTAGAGTTGGAGATGGCTTGCAGCGAGTTGGGCATGATACTGCTTATTTTGGTGTGGTTACTGATTGAGTTGCTACAGCCCGATCGACTGTTCGATCGCACAAGTCTCCTATTCATATTCCAGCACCGTGTGAATTTGGTTCGGGCGAGTTATATTGACCCGATCGCACTGTTACAGCCGTTCGGGGCCATAGACATCTTGCTAAAGATTGACTTTTATGTATCCATGACAAAGATGCAAGATCGATCGCTCGCGACTTGATTTGTGTCAAGATCGATCGAGTTCTCCCGCACCATTTCTTTCGCAATGAACTATAGCGCTGCACTTTCGATCGGCACAATTCCTCAACGGAATAGTAAAGACAGTTTTGCCATTACCTTAGCTCCTTTGTCTGTAGAGGAAATCTACACTTTGGCAGATGACCCAGCGAACGGAGCCGTGGTAATGATGAGCGGTACAGTCCGCAACCAAACTGACGGTCAAGCTGTAGTTTCGTTAGAATATCAAGCCTACGAACCGATGGCCGTGCGAGTATTCCAGCAAATCGCTACTGAAATGCGCCGCCAGTGGGTCGATGTCAATCGGGTCGTCATTCACCACCGCGTCGGACACTTGCAGGTGGGGGAAATCAGTGTGCTGGTGGCTGTGGGCTGTCCCCACCGAGGGGAGGCTTTTGCAGCTTGCCAGTACGCCATAGATACGCTCAAACACAATGTACCGATTTGGAAAAAGGAACATTGGGCCGATGGTTCTAGCAGTTGGGTTAGTATTGGAGCGTGCGAAGTTACCGGTCATTAGTCAGAAGTCGATCGCAGTTTCCGAGTCCAGGAACCAATCGCGATCGGGCAGCGTCAAACACAGTGGAATGTTCGATGAGCCAATTCCACACATGAGCGAATTTATTTCCGTGTCCTGGTCTGCGGTTGTGGCGACCGTTGAAAGAGTGCAATTGCCATCCGAAAAACTCTCTAATTATGACTTAGTGTTGCGGTGTCAGGAAGGAAATCGACCTGAGAGCACTGCCTTTTCAGAACTTTTGAAGCGGTATCAGTCCCACGTAGACAGGGTTCTGTATCACCTAGCCCCTGACTGGCAAGACCGAGCAGACTTGGCTCAGGAAGTCTGGATTCGAGTTTATCGCAATATTAACCGCTTGCAAGAGCCAGTTAAATTTCGGGGCTGGCTGAGTCGCATCGCCACTAATTTGTTTTACGATGAGTTGCGTAAGCGCAAGCGGGTGCGAACTCCGCTGTCGTTAGACGTACCCCGTGCTCTGGAAGATGGGGAGATTGATTGGGAACTTCCGGCCGACAGTCCGGGGCCGGATGAAGATTTGACAACCAGAGAATTTTACGATCAGTTGCGAGTGGCGATCGCAGATTTGCCGGAAGTATTCCGCACGACAATTGTGTTGAGAGAAATTGAAGGTTTAGCCTATGAAGAAATAGCGGAAATGACCGGAGTTTCTCTCGGAACGGTCAAGTCAAGAATTGCTAGAGCTCGCCAAAGGTTGCAGTTACAATTGCAAAAATATCTCGACGGTCATTAGCAAGGGTGATTTCCGAGGCGGGTTAAGAAGATTTGGTGAAGTTTGCTGTGACATCAAAGCTTCTATTTTACAATATAAATAAGCAGTAAATCATTCTAATAGCGAACAGATGCTTCCGCTAATTTTACAAGTGGTGTGAAATATGAATTCTAAATTTGAATCGGATAAAAATCAGAATGATCAAGGTATTGGGGATTCGCTCGCCCAAAGTCAAGGTAACAACAGTTATCCCCAAGGGAATGTAACTACTATGATGCGGGATCGCTTTGAATTGTTGAGTGCCTACATCGATGGCGAAGTGACGGCGGCAGAACGCCGGGAAGTTGAGGCATTGCTGACAAACGACCCCACGACGAAGCGTTTGTACTCCCGACTAATGATGATGCAACAGGCTTTTGGGTCAATGCCCGTACCTGCTGCGGAACAATCTGCACAGGATTTGGCGGCAAAGATTGTGCAGCGCGAGAAACGCCAGACGAAACGGACTTGGGTTTTGGGTGGAGGTGCGATCGCAGCTTTGTTGATTGCAGCAGTGGCTGGTGTCGCTGGCACTCGTCAATTGTTTGCTCCCCAGTTTGCTACATCCCCCGTTCTTCCTGAATCTGACGGTTTGATTGTCGCTTTAAACGAGCCTGTAGTAGAGATTGTTAATCCCAACGATTTGATGCTTGGGGTGAATGCACCGGTGATGGATATTCCGAAAGCTGTAGTAAGCCCTCACAAGTCATCGCCCAAGGCGCAGTAAAATTTCTGTTTTGATCGATAACGGAATATTTTTTAAGAAGACCGGGCGGTTGAAACCGCTTCTATACAAATAAAACCCGCCTCCGCGGGTTGAATACCCGGCGGTTTCAACCGCGTTTTTTTCTTCATTCCGCTTGGCGTGGAATTCGTTTGTGTAGTTTTACCTCGAATTCGTATTCCAGGGGCGCTTCGCCACATACGAATTTGAGGTCAACAGGTTTCAACCGCCGTCTTATCTTTTGGACGAGTTTCCTCAACCCATTCTTGATAACAATCGCTCTGTGGGTGTTCGCTTCTACAGTAGTTCCAGCGCCGCCGCAATTACCTCATCCACCGAAGAATATTTACCGCTTTTGACTTGCGCTTCAATGAATTGATTACGATCCGGTTTTAGAGTAATGTGCACGATCTTTACTTCTATAGTCCTGGACGCACGGGTGGTCAGAAACCGTGTTTTTTTACGAAAAGACGCATTTTAGGCTATAGATTACGTAAAAAACCCGGTTTCTTTGGTCTTAATGCGATCGCTACGCCTCTAATCGCCAATTAATTGGACAAACGTGGACTCAGCATACAAAAGAAAACCTTGGCACCTCAAAAGTGGTCATTCTTTTTGGC
>NZ_JAEQCE010000195.1:0-2066 GCF_020738665.1 Microcoleus sp. PH2017_08_TRC_O_A | reverse complement strand
TATACAGGAATAATTACATGAAAGATATAATGCTCAAAATCGATATCGCTCTACTAGGTACAACCGTGGCTATTTTGACTGGCGTCCTGAGTGGCTTAAACGTTGTTTGGCAAGCAAAGCGTCAAGCGATTGTTGATTCGCAAAAAATATTACACGCACTTGATTTGATCGAACAGCGACTAAACCATATTGAACAGCGACTAGATAAAACGGATAATTTTATTGCCCAGAACAGTGGATTTACCGGAAGAGACCTATGACAAATAAGAGAATGTACAACATAGTCGTAACAGGCGTTGGCTCTACAGCTATTATTTCGAGCCTTGGGGTGTTGCTGCTAGCCCAGCAAGGTAAATCTGTGTCGGGATGCTTAGAGCTTGCTTTAGCATCATTAGCGAGTCTAACCGGATTGTTGGTCACACCGCCTGAAAAGTAAATCTTTGTGTTTCAAGTTTAATACTTTTACATTTTACAAAGTAGCTCCCTACTTTAGGAGCCTACTTGTGAATATATATATATTATTTTATATATAGAATAATATATATATTTATTCCCTCCCTCACACCGCCCTTTATTATGTTTTTTGGATTGAAAAGCGTGGTGTGGTGTTATTTGTAATGTCCCATTTTTGAAATTAGGTGTCAACCCCCTTGTAACAATTATTTACATACAAGAGGGTTCATTTTTATTTGCTTATAAAGTGAACCCAGAATAAACCATCAGGTATGCAGGTACGCTCGATCAAGTCGTAGCTGTAATGCAGGTATTCACCACTTAAATCGGTTCGATAACCGCCTGGGAACCACTCACCGTAAGGGTCGTGTACTAAAAATCCTTTTTCGTCGTAACCAGTCAACACAATAATGTGACCAAATTCCGTGAAGTATCCATGCGTAATACAAGGATTACCCTCGCTTAAATGTGCCTTTACGGCGTCTATAGTTGCCGTAGCAGTGTAATTATCATTCAAGCCGTAATCGCGCACCAGAGTAGCTAAATCTTGTGGTGAGTGTCTGTCAAGGCGTCGCTTCTCCATGTATCCGTACAATTCATCTTCTAGCTGTATCCCTTGCTGATGTGGTGTCACACCCCCCCACAGCAAGCACATCGCAACAGAAGTGACGTTACAACTACCAGTTGGGTTACGTTTGTTGTCCAATTGTGAAAGGTACGGTACATCAAGCTTTACAAAGTTTTTCATAAGTACGTAGTACGTTTTGCGTTACATTGGCTACGCCTTAATTGTAACGAACTGTAACAATCCAGTTCGATTTCTTTGATGAAACTAATATCGCATTTCATCGAGCAAATCGAACTGGATTGGAGAAACATTATTGCTAATACTTCAAAATCTAAATTCAACAACACCTCTATCTACTACTGCACTAAAGCTGGAATTGTTTTAGATCAACGCCCAACTACGGGCGCTCTGGCTAAGCATATTGTCCGATTTGCCAGTAAATGGGAATACAGGGTTTATCGCGAATTAGTCCAGATGGTTGGTGTTGATAATGTTGGACTTCAATCCAAAATTATCCTTAAAGATACGACGGGAAATACAGGGCGCCTAACATATGTGTGCGACTTCCTTGTTTATAACTTCTTTTATGTAGAAGCCAAGGGATTCTTAACACCAGAAGCACGCTGCAAATTGAAAGTATTGGAGCTTCTGCACCCTTCTATCGCAGCACAATTACTGATAGTCACGGAAAAGCCTCAACGCTTATTTGGTGCAAAATGTCCGCCTACATTGTCGGTCGCAGAATTGACAAAGACAGTCAAAAACTTTGAAAAATATCGTATCCAAAACAATGACAAATGACACCGCAGCGCCCGCAATTGCCGATGTACCAGTTTTTAACTGGAGAGAAATTCGTTTAGTTTCTCACCCACTAAATTTGACGATGCTAGAACCCGACGGCTATCGGCATATCAAAGTTTGTCACTTACTGAATGAGAGCACGCACACTGAACCGCAACAAGCACGAATCGTCGTTTTCGATGAAGAATATGTTCGGCAAGTGATTGCAGGTCTGATTGTCCCGCTAGTATTTGATGCAATAGAA
>NZ_JAEQCE010000048.1:0-37595 GCF_020738665.1 Microcoleus sp. PH2017_08_TRC_O_A | reverse complement strand
AACAAGGCTTGAACTTCTTTGGTTGGAGACAGTAATATTTGCTGAACTCCCATTGTTTTTTTGGTTTTATTCACCTCTGTTTTCCTGAATATTGGTTGACTTGTCTGCTTTCAGCTATTATACTAGATATCTCAAGGTTCATCAACAAAATTTAGAAAGAAAGAAAGAAAGAAAGAAAGAAAGAAGACGGGGACTCTCATTCCCTCGTGCCGCTTCCCTCTCAGGACTGAAGTCTCGCTCGTTTCCCGCATCCCGTATTGTTTTTATGATTGTATGCGATAATCGAACATTAACAGGGTAGAGGGCAGAGCATGATTGGTCAACTTCTCGACAGACGTTACCGCATCATTAAAGTCACAGACTCAAGTGAAGTGGGAAAAACTTATATAGCAGCAGATACTCACCGTCCCGGGTATCCGCAATGCACGGTTAGAGAAATGCGGCTCCTCGGCACCAGTTCGCAAACTCCAGAATTAGTCAAAATTATATTTCAAAGAAATGCAGAAATAATAGAAAAATTGGGTAAACACGACAAAATCCCCGAATTATTGGCGTATTTTGAGGAAAACCAAAGTTTATACTTAATAGAAGAATTTATTGCCGGTCAACCTTTAAGCCAAGAACTTATACCCGGTGAACCTTGGGCACAAGACCAAGTAATTGCTTTGCTATCATCCATATTAGAAGTTTTGGTGTTTATACACTCCAACGGTTTCATTCACCGCCGAATTCAACCAGACAGAACAATTCGACGCGAGTCAGACGGCAAATTTGTGTTGATTGACTTTAGCTTAGACAAAGAAATTAACCCGGAGCTCGTTAATTCTCATTTGTTGGCGCCAACATCCCCAAATTCTGTTAAAAAGCCTTTGGGAAAAAAACCGGAGTTAGCTGCTGAAACATTATATGTGCCGATCGAGCAATCAATGGGCAACCCCCGCTACAATAGCGACATTTACGCTCTAGGTACGATCGCCCAGCTTGCGGTAACGGGACTATCGCCCGAGAAACTGAGTGCCTTAAAAAACCAAGGCGAAATTTCCTGGCGCGATCGGGCGACTTGTTCGGCGGCTCTAGCAGATATTATCGATCGAATGGCACTCTCAAACTACGAGGAACGATATCAGGAAGCCACCGAAGTTTTGGCAGACCTCGAACAAATCACGGTAAAATGGGAGGCTGGGCGATCGCCAGCCACCATCATCACCGACACGATAAATCAATTTCAGCCGAGACAGCGCCCAACCAAACTGTTGCTGTTTGCAGCCATAGCCGCAGCTTCGATATTGACAGCACTGATAATTTACTTTTGGCACAGTCAAAGTCCGGCGAGAGCAAAAGAATTGTTCGCCCGCGGTGTTGCGAAGGCGCAGCAAGGTGACAAAACAGGCGCGATCGCCGATTATACTCAAGCGATCGCCCTCAATTCCAGCGATGCCGAAACTTTCTACAAGCGGGCTAACGCTCGCTACGACATGGGCGCCACCGAGCAAGCAATTGCCGATTACACCCAAGCACTTAAAGTCAATCCCAGCCACACCAAAGCCATCTACAATCGAGCTCTCGCCCGCCGCGACACCGGCGACAAGCGGGGGGCTGTGGAAGATTTTACCCAAGTATTGCGGCTCAATCCTAACAACGGTGACATATATTATCAGCGGGGTTTAGCCTATTACGATTTGGCAGACTACCGCGCGGCAATTGAAGACTACACTCAAGCAATTCGGCTCAATCCCAACGATGCTACAGCATACAGCAATCGGGGTTTAGCTCGATCGGCCAACGGCGACAAAACCGGAGCAATGGCGGATTTTACCCAAGCGATTCAAATTAGCCCCAAGGAAGCTGGGGTTTACTACAGTCGCGGTCGATCGCGCTTTAATCTAGCAGATTATCAAGGAGCGATGGAAGATTACAGTAGGGCGATCGAATTGGAACCAAACCAAGCTGATGCTTATACCAATCGGTGCAGCGCTTACTTAAATTTAGCAACCTACGACAAAGCGATTGAAGATTGCAGCCGAGCAATTCGCCTCGATCCCAAAGATGAAGCAGCTTACAACAACCGCTGCATTGCTCATCTGAATTTAAAGCAATTTCAAAAGGCCAGCGAAGATTGCAGTTTGACGATCGGACTCAACAGCAACAATCCCAAAGCATACAGCAATCGAGGATTAGCTCGATCGGCTTCGGGAGACAAGCAGGGGGCCGTCGAAGATTTCACTCAAGCAATTAAGCTCAATCCCAGCGATGCAGTAGCTTACAGCAATCGCGGTACTATTTACTCAGAACTCAAAAATTACCCTTTAGCGGTTGAGGATTTCGCTCAGTCGCTACGGCTCAACCCCAACAATGCTAGCGCTTTTTACAGCCGAGGTCTCGTCCGCCGCCAACTCAAAGATCGGGCTGGGGCGATCGAGGATTTTCAGAAAGCTGCAACACTGTTTCTAGAACAAGGAAGAGCCGATGGTTTTCAAAACGCACAAGCACAGATCAAAGATTCTAAATAAACTATTAGTCATTAGTCATTAGTCATTGGTTATTGGTTATTGGTTATTGGTTATTAGCGCGAGCGTCCCCGCTCGCGAACGTTATTAGTCAGTAGTCAGTAGTCGGTAAACAATGGGAGCATCTCATTTTTGAAAAAAGCATTTTTTATTATAGTGCGAGCGTCCCCGCTCGCGACTATTCCAGGACTCGCGAGCGGGGACGCTCGCACTATTAAATGCAAAACAGAGATGCTCCCTAAACACTCAACTGTCAACCCTTCTTTTGCGCTCTTCGGGCAAGCTGTTAACTGCCAACTATCAACTATCAACTGCCAACTATCAACTGCCAACTGCCAACTGCCAACTGCCAACTGCCAACTATCAACCGTCAACCGTCAACCGTCAACCGTCAACTGCCAACTGCCAACTGTCAACTGTCAACTGTCAAATGTCATTAGCAAAAATGAAAAATCAAGAACAAAAAAGGAAACAGCAAAAATCACCAATTACGAATTACCCATTACCAACTCCCCCTTCCCAGTTACCAATTCGCAATTATCAATTACCAATTACCAATTACCACTTCTCAAATTCCGATATGAACATGGTTGGTCAACTTTTAGACAGGCGTTATCGCGTAGTCCAAATCCTCAGCTCGGGAGCCTTCGGACAAACTTATTTAGCAGTCGATACTCGCCGCCCAGGTCACCCTCAATGTGTAGTCAAACAACTGCGCCCTCCCAGCAACACTTCCACAGTTCTCAAAACAGCTTACCGATTATTTAAACAAGAAGCAGAAATATTAGAAAAACTGGGAAAACACGATCAAATTCCATTTTTACTCGCTTATTTTGAAGAAAGCAATCAATTCTACCTCGTAGAAGAATTTGTACCCGGCCACGCCCTCAATCGGGAAATTGTGGCCGGTCAACCTTGGCGCGAAGAAAGAGTGCTGGATCTGTTGGAAGAAGTGTTAAAAGTTCTCGCCTTCGTACACTCTCAGGGAGTGATTCACCGCGATGTTAATCCCTCCAACTTAATCCGCCGCAAACCAGACGGCAAATTAGTTTTAATTGACTTCGGCTCGGTTAAAGAAGTTGCCAATCACGCCAGCGAGTACGATACAGAATTTCCGCGCACCATTGCGACGGGAACTCCGGCTTATATGCCGATCGAACAATTTCAAGGCAACCCGCAATTTAGCAGCGACCTCTATGCCGTCGGGATGATGGCGATCCAAGCTATCACTGGTTTGCCCGGTACGGATTTGCCAAAATTGCAAGATCCGAGTCCTTCTCACACTGGGGAAATTGTTTGGCGAAACCGAGCTCAATGTTCTCAGGCACTGGCAAATATAATTGACAAAATGGTCTGCCACCAATTTAGCAAACGCTATCCATCGGCTGAGGAAGTTTTGGCCGCTCTCAGCAAGCTGAAACACCGCCAAGAGCCTGGAAATACGGCTCAAAATAAAAATATTTCTCCGTCGAGCTTACTGTCTTCCAATACTTTTTCTTCAGGTTTGGGAAGTCGGTTTTGGTGGCTGATATTAGCTGGATGCGGGGCAATTGCTATGGTATTTCTGTTTAATTATTGCAGCCGCCCGAATCCGATCAAAGCCAAGGAATATTACGAAAAGGGAGTAGCAAAGTCTCGCAATCAAGATGCGGCAGCAGCTTTGCAGGCTTTTGACAAATCAATTCAATTAAATCCTAACAATGGTGAGAGTTTTTATCAGCGGGGTAATGCTAATTATGATTTAAAAAAATATCAAGAAGCAATTGCCGATTATTCTCAGACGATCGCTCTCAATCCTCAATATTTTAAGGCTTATTTTAACCGAGGGCTGGCCCGTCGCGATTTCAACGATAAGCGCGGAGCGATTGAGGATTACACTCAGGTTTTGAAGCTCCAGCCCAACGATGTTGATGCTTACTATGAAAGAGGAGTGACTTATTTAGAAATGCAAGATTACAAGACGGCTATTGGGGATTTGACTGAAGTAATTCGGTTGCAGCCGAACTTGGTTAAAGCTTATCATTCGCGGGGGTTGGCTCGGGCTGGGAGCAGCGATTTGCAGGGGGCGATTGGAGATTATACTGAGGCAATTAAGCTCGATGCTCAGAATGTGGATGCTTTGTACAGTCGGGGGAGAGCGCGCTTTCACCTAGGAGATTATCAGGGAGCATTGGCGGATTATAGTCAGGTAATTGCGATCGATCCCAAGAGTGGAGATGCTTACGCGAATCGTTGCAGCACGCAGTTGAATTTAGGAGCGCATCAAGCCGCAATTGACGATTGCACTCAGGCAATTTCGCTAAGCGAGGAAGATGGGGTTCCCTATAACAATCGCTGTATTGCTTATTTAAATTTGAAGGATTACCCGAAAGCAATTGCCGATTGCACTCAAGCGACAACACTAAATCCCAAGGATTATAATGCTTTCAGCAATCGCGGTTTAGCTCGCAGTGCCGGGGGAGATACACAGGGGGCGATCGCCGATTTTACCGCAGCAATCGGGCTCAATCCCAACGATGCTGAAGCTTACGCCAATCGGGCCAAGGTTTACCAGCAGTTAAATAATTCCAATAGTGCGATCGCCGATTACGTGCAAGCCATTCGGATCAATCCGAATTATGCTGGTGCTTACTACGGTAGAGGCATGGTTAGGCGATCGTTAGGAGACAAAGCAGGAGCAATTAGCGATTTCGAGAAAGCAGGCAAAATCTTTCTCGATCAAGGACTTACCGGCGGTTACAAAGACGCACAATTTGAGATTGACAAACTCAAATAATTCTTAGGTACGTAGTTGCGCTTCAGCGCTCTTTTGCATATATATAAGAAAGAGCGCTAAAGCGCAACAACGTACCTTACTAACCCTCTGGATTTTGAATTCGCTCAACCAAATCATAAAAAGGTTGCCAATTATCCTCAAGAGCGATCGGTTCCCAAACAGCCTCAATCGTCGGCCTCAACAGCGATTGTTCCGGATTGTGCTGGCGCAACCTGTCCGCCATCTTATCCATATCATCCGCCGATAAACTTTGCAAAACGTGACAATAAAACTCCCGCCAAGGTGCTAACAACTCCGTCGCTTCGGCCTCGCTAAAAATTTGATTGACATCATCTCGCCAAGTGCGATTAAACTGTCTTCGCAATTGAAAAAAGAAATCATGATAATCAACTTGAGACTCCGCCAGCATCTTAATTGTCAGCTTCAAAAGCTCATCACCATCAGCCTCAGACAAATCCTCAAATCCCAACCTATTCAGCATCAACTGTCGGTAAGTAGTATTATAATACCCACCAAACTTAGCCAAAGCAGCATCCATATCAGCTTTAGGAATAGCGGCTGCTAGCGGTTGCTGAAGCTTCTCCAAATTCCCGTGACAAATAAACGGTTGATTGCCGTAAGCATAAAGACCATAATAGTCAAAATAAGCTGCTGTAAACTTCGGATTATAAGTCGGAATAAACGCAAAAGGCCCGTAATCAAAACTTTCACCAGTAATCGACATATTATCAGTATTCAGCACCGCATGACAAAAACCTGCCGCCATCCACTGAGCGACCAATTCGGCTACACGCTTGACTAAATCCGCATAAAATAGCGCATACTTTTCTTCCGGTGAAATACCAGAATTGCTAGCTTCTAGATGCAGTTTAGGATAGTAATATTCAATGACAAAATCTAAAAGTTTTTTAATTAAGTCCGGGCGACGGATATAATTTAGCCTTTCAAAAGTGCCAAAGCGGATGTGAGAGTGGCTAAAACGCACCATCACGGACGATCGCGTCGGAGAAGGTTCATCGCCCCGCCACAAAGCATCACCCGTTTCAACTAAACTAAAACAGCGAGACGTGCGAACTCCCAATCGGTGCAAAGCTTCAGCCGCCAAAACTTCGCGAACTCCCCCCTTGAGAGTGAGTCTACCATCAGCACTGCGCGAGTAGGGAGTGCGGCCGGAACCTTTAGTGCCGAAGTCGTAAAGTCTGCCATCAGTACCGCGAACTTGGCCGTACAAAAAGCCTCTACCGTCGCCTAAATTCGGGTTGTATTCGTTGAATTGATAGCCGTGATAGCGGAGTGCGAGAAAGGGACGCACGCAGTGAAATTTGCCGAATGCTTGAATGAAATCTTCGTCGGTTACTTGTGCCGGATCTAAGCCCAATGTCGGCAATAATTGGTCGTTGCGGAAGCGGAGGATGTGCTGCGGAAAATCTGCCGCCGGGACTTCATCAAAGTAGTCGCCACCGAGGGATTCGAGGGCGGGTTCGTAGTTGAGGGAAAGCAAGGGATTTGACATTTGTCTATTTTATGTTGAAAATGTTGAAATTGGCAACTCATTGTAGGGTGCGTCTGTTGTAAAAATTTTAAACGATAGACAGAGAATCTTCGGCTGACGCACCCTACGGTTAGTTATTGTAGGGTGCGTCTGTTGTAAAAATTTTAAACGATAGACAGAGAATCTTCGCCTGACGCACCCTACGGTTAGTTATTGTAGTTATTGTAGGGTGCGTCAGTTGTAAAATTTTGAACGATAGACAGAGAATCTTCGCCTGACGCACCCTACGGACTCACTACTCGTGACCAATATGTGCCGGAATATCTGGGATGTCATTTGCTCCCCAATCTTCAGGATAAATGCTTTGGGCAACAAATCGATGGAAGCTAGAATATTGCCAATCTTTGGGGGACTGGCATAAACCATGTTTGACTGGATTGTAATGAATATAATTGCAATGATTAGCATAGTCTGTTTCATCTCTAATTAAATGTTCCCAAAATCTTCGCTGCCAAAGATTTCTTTCTTTCCGTTTTTTTCGAGATGGGCTAATTTCGGCTTGTATTCCTAATTTATCAGCGCATTCATGTGTGACAAAAGTTTTAATGAATCGCCAACGAGTTGCATAATTGTTATCACCCTCTGGTAGTGTCCAAATACAATGTATGTGATTTGGCAATAAAACAATTGCCTCAATTGAAAAAGGGTAAAGTTGCTGGACTCGGAGCAGGGATTTTCGTAAAGATTCCCGAGCAATATCGCTGCACAGCCAAGGAATTCTTTGATAAGTGACTTGGGTGAAAAAGTAGGTTGCTCCGGGTATCGTGGCTCTCCGGTAGTTCG
This sequence comes from Microcoleus sp. PH2017_08_TRC_O_A, assembly GCF_020738665.1. Lineage (NCBI taxonomy): Bacteria > Bacillati > Cyanobacteriota > Cyanophyceae > Oscillatoriales > Microcoleaceae > Microcoleus > Microcoleus sp. PH2017_08_TRC_O_A. The sequence goes on along the minus strand of NZ_JAEQCE010000048.1, from coordinate 29,977 downwards.
ACATAATATTGAGTTAGTAGTCGTTAGTTATTGTCGGGTGCGTCAGGACTGAATGTTTTCTGACATTGCTGATTTTTTCGCCTGACGCACCCTACGGTTAGTTATGGACAGACAGATAATCTTCGGCTGACGCACTCTATGGTTGGTTATTATCGTTATTGTCGGGTGCGTCAGGACTGAATCTTTTCTGACATTGCTAATTTTTTCGCCTGACGCACCCTACGGTTAGTTATTGTAGGGTGCGTCAGGACTAAATGTTTTGACGACATACAGATAATTTTTGCCTGACGCACCCTACAGTTGCTCTACCTCCTATTTAAACTGCCACCAAAGTAGGCTCTAAAGTTGCCACTAATTTCAGATTGTACTCATCCTCAAAACACGGCTTTTTATAATCTAAACTCCACAGTTCCAAAGCACAATCGTCACCGGGATTGAGCGGTTGCAGCCGCAAGTGAAACTCTCGAACTTCCGGGCGGTGTTCGCATTTGAAATCAGTAATTGCCCCAATCTGCCGCCTATCCAAAGCCACAGCCAACCGCAGAAATGGATGCAATTTACTAACGACTTCTCGGTATCTTTTCGGGAGAATGACAAAATTTTCGTGTTTCTTTTTTGGAGGATTTTTCCGGTGATAGCGAGCTATATTGGCAATTACTTCAATCTCAGTTTCAGTGTATCCCAATAATTCACCATTGCGAATTAAATAGTAAGAATGCTTGTGGTGCGCCGAATGGCTGACGTACAAACCGCTGTTATGCAGAATCGATGCCGCCCACAGCAACTCGCGTTCTTCGCTTCCCCAATTGTGCAGAATTCCTTGGGTTTGGTCGAATAAATTGAGTGCAAATTCGGCGGTTCTTTCGCTTTGTTGTAAGTTAACTTGATATTTTTGGGCCATGTGCAGAACACTGCGCTGGCGGATTGAACCTTGATAGCGCAATCGGTTTTCAATCAAACCCCGACTTAGCATCCAGTCAACAATGACGCCTTCTCTTAAAGATCGATCGCACACCGTGAGGGATTCCATACCTAATAATGCCATCGCTTCCTGCAAAATCAACGCCCCGGCGAGAATAATTTCCGCCCGCTTATCCGACATTCCGGGAATCGCCAGCCTTTCGGAGTAGGAAAGTTTGCGGAAACGATTGACTAGCTCGCGCAAATCTTTTAAACTTAACTGATATCCAGCCAGCGGACTCGGAACTGTTCCCAACTTTTCGCGAGCGTTAATTGCAGCCAGAGTTTCGATGGTTCCCGCAGTGCCGATCAAGCGCAGATGTTCGCCTATCTTGAATTGCGATCGCAATTCGTCGATCGGTCTTTCCAGCGAAATCCGAATATAAGCTTGCAAATAGGCAAACTCCTCCCGGCTAATCGGGTCAGTTTTGACAAATTCTCCTGTTAAGCGCACAGCACCAATTTTGGTACTGGTGAGACAGCGCGGTTCAGAACTATCTCCTAAAATTAACTCAGTAGAACCGCCACCAATATCAATAATCACCTGCGATTGATTGTTAAATTCCATTCCCGAAAGAACACCGAGATAAATTCTCCGCGCTTCTTCTTGTCCGGAAATTAAGCTCACATTCAAGTCTAATTCGTCAGCAACTTGTTTGAGAAAATCCCGCCCGTTAGGCGCTTCTCGAACCGCACTGGTAGCCACAGCGATGACTTGTTCAGCATTAAAAGTTTTAGCAATATCTTGAAAACGGCGCAAAGTTGCGATCGCCCTTTCCATCACTTCAGACTTCAAACACCCTGTTTTAGCCTCACAATCACCCAACCGAACCGTATCTTTTTCTCTAGCAATAATCGCAAACGCAGGCAATTTCGGATCGATCCGCGCCACCACCATATGAAACGAGTTAGTACCCATATCAATAGCGGCAATAATGCGATTTGACTCCGCAGCAGCAAGTGAATTAACCATTGGAGTGTATCGGGGTTGACAGATATTTATAATTATTTCACGAATCCAGTGAGGCGCGATCTTAAATCAGCAAAAATCGGGAATTAGGGCATAGGGCATCGGGCATGGGGCATCGGGCATGGGGCAAAGAGGGCATCGGGACATACATCACTTTTTTGAGAACCGCTATAGTAGGTGATTTTGCCTAAAATTTGATAGAATTTAAAGCTAAAAATCTAAAATCTAGAATTGAAATGCTTATAGAGCCCGATCGCCAATCTGAATCTACACTACTTACTATCATCCGGCTGTTGAGATGGGACAAGCCAGCAGGAAGGCTAATTTTAATGATTCCAGCCCTGTGGGCCGTCTTTTTAGCAGCAGACGGAAAGCCGCCCTCCGCATTGGTAGGGGTGATAGTGTTGGGTACCTTAGCCACGAGTGCGGCGGGATGCGTCATCAACGACTTGTGGGATCGCGATATTGACCCGGAAGTAGAAAGAACGCGATCGCGCCCCCTTGCATCCCGCGCCCTAAAAGTGCAAACTGCGATCGGAGTCGCTGTAATTTCCTTTGCTTGCGCCGCCATTCTCGCTTTTTATCTCAATCCTTTAAGTTTCTGGCTGTGTGTCGCCGCCGTACCAGTAATTATCTGTTACCCGCTAGCAAAAAGATTTTTTCCCGTGCCGCAATTAGTGTTATCAATTGCCTGGGGATTTGCAGTTTTAATTAGTTGGAGTGCCGCCGTCAATAAATTAGAATTAGCAACTTGGTTGCTGTGGGGCGCGGTAGTCTTGTGGACGATGGGATTTGATACAGTTTACGCAATGAGCGACAAAGAAGATGACTTGCGTGTGGGCGTCAATTCTAGCGCTATCTTTTTCGGGGATAACGTAACTAATGCTGTGGGTTTTTTCTTTGTTGGTACTGTAGGTTTATTAGCAGCAATGGGAATCAATCTGCACTTGCACGTCGGTTTTTGGATAGCAATTTGTGCGGCAGCAATTTTGTGGTTTTTGCAGTACAGTCAACTGCGAAAAGCCGATATTCCCAAGCCTGTTTACGGTGAAATCTTTCGCCAAAATGTTTGGGTTGGGTTTGTCATATTGGCGGGAATGATTGTTGGGGAGATTTTTTAGCCTGCGGTTGGAAACCGCGCCTACACAAACAAAACCCACCTACGTGGGTTAAATAAGTCCACTAAGCCTCTCCAATAATGATTGTGGAACAGGCATCTTGCCTGTTCAAGACTGGCTTTTCTGACGATCGTACCTTCTATGTAAAGTTATATTACAAAAACAGAAACTTCGCATAAAAACTCCGACGCACTCCAGATAGATAAGTAGCGGCGGAAGTTCAGCGAGTTTGACCCACCCTCTGTGTAAAGTTATATTACAAAAACAGAAACTTCGCATAAAAACTCCGACGCACCTCTGATAGATAAATGTCAGCCCAAATTATTGGATTAATCAAGGTGCACCATGTCTAATATATCGATCGGCAATTTAAGCGACAACTATATCTCGATCGACTTCGCAGGTAAAACTGACCCCACAGACACCTATCGTTTTAATCGGCTGAATCCGGGTAGCTTTCGAGTTACGGCGGTCGGATTTAGTTCCATTGTTGGGATGCAGCTTCTCGACACTCAGGGAAAAGTCGTCAAAGATATCGAAACCAACGGCACAAATTCCGGCACTTTTAGCATCGATAATTTGGGCGCAACAAATTATGCACTAAAAATCTCTGCACCTTCGCGCGATACAAATTATCAAGTTACTTTAACCCCAGACGGAAAAGTCGATCCGCTGACAGGCTTAGGCGTTACCTCCGGTTTCTTCACTCCCGATTCAACTGGTCAAGTTGGTTTTGACTGGCTACATGACGGCGGCAATTATAAAGGTGAAGTTGCCATTTTTAGCGTACAAGGTATGGAGAACTTCGATCCTAATTCTGAGGAATTTATCAAAGAATCAGCAAGACGAGCTCTGACAAATTCTACCTTTGGTCACGTCGTAATTTCTGACTCCATAGAAGGTGCAAATCCGCTATTTAACGGCGGTTTAGGAGAGGAAAACTATAACGAGGGACAGTACAGTGGCGCGAAAAAATTTGGGATGAAACCGGGAGATGCTTTTGCGGTGATGTTAGTACCAAATGGTACTGTGCGAGATATCTTTAACAATCCGGGTGCGGACGGTGACAAACGTCCGTTATTATCTTTATCTAGCCTGAATCCAGATGATGCTTTTTTGTTTGGTCAAATAGCAGATGTGACTGGCACCGGCAAGGCATTTGCGATGGAAGATCAGCGAGTCGATCGGGGTTCTGATAAAGATTACAACGATTTAGTTTTCAAGTTGACTGGTGCGACTGGTAAGGCTGTGTCGATCGACAAAGTGATCGATAAGAGCAAAGATTGGACTAAACTCGATGGCGGCAAGAAATTGATCGAGTATGTCACTCCAACACCGCCTGTAGCGACAACGCCACCAGTTGTTGTACCGCCGACAACTCCGCCAGTTGTTGTACCGCCGACAACTCCGCCTGTAGCGACAACGCCACCAGTTGTTGTACCGCCGACAACACCTCCAGTTGTTGTACCGCCGACAATGCCGCCAGTTGCGACAACACCGCCTGCTGTTGTACCGCCAGTTGCGACAACACCGCCTGCTGTTGTACCGCCGACAACGCCACCAGTTGAGACAACACCGCCTGCTGTTGTACCGCCGACAACACCGCCAGTTGCGACAACACCGCCAGTTGCGACAACACCGCCTGCTGTTGTACCGCCGACAACGCCACCAGTTGTGACAACGCCACCAGTTGCGACAACACCGCCTGCTGTTGTACCGCCGACAACACCGCCAGTTGCGACAACACCGCCTGCTGTTGTACCGCCAGTTGCGACAACGCCACCTGCTGTTGTACCGCCAGTTGAGACAACACCGCCAGTTGCGACAACACCGCCTGCTGTTGTACCGCCAGTTGCGATCGCACCGCCTGTAAGAGTAAAACCTCCGATCGCCCCCCCAACTCCTTCACAACCACCTAAGATCGACCCAAAACTGCCTGTAATTGAACAACCGATCGACACTGAAGCGCCTATCCCTATCAGTGTGGCGCCAACGGTCGATCGCACTTTTGTAGGCATCATCGATACTGGGTTTGCTGCGAAGAATCCCGATTTGGATTATTCTAAAGTGACCTTGGGGCGCGATCGCATCGACAAAGACAGCAACCCGTTGTTAAATGCTGGAGAAGGGAACGAACACGGCACGTTTAGCTGGGGTTTAGTAAGTGCAATTCAAGGGAATGATATCGGGATTGATGGCTACAACGATGGGGCGAATGTTTACCTAAGTCGGGCAATTGGTTCGGGGGAATGGGATTTAGCTTTAACTGATTTTGTAAGTGAAGCGAAGGGACAAAAGAAGAAGAATGCGATCGCACTTCTTCCCCTGGATTTAACTCAAAAGAATGCTGACGGTAGCATTACTACTCGTTACGAGTTTACAGCGCGGGAGCGTGCGGCTTTGGAAAATGCGCGTCAAAATGGGGTGCTGTTGGTTGTAGCGGCTGGTAATGACGGCGGTGTGATGTCGGTTTTGGGTCAATCTTCTCAGGAGTTTGACAATATTATCACGGTTGGTTCGTCGGATGGTTTTGGGCGATCGGATTATTCGAGTTACGGCTACGGTTTGGATATTTTAGTGCCCGGAGGTGCGATCGATAATCCGACTTTATCGACTGTTGGCGATGATATTGGTACGATGTCGGGAACTTCGGCATCGGCGGCTAAGGCGGCGGGGATGGCGTCTAAGGTTTGGGAGGCTAATCCCGATTTGAGTGTGACTCAGGTGATTGATGTTTTGACTGGAAGTGCGATCGACTTGAAGGAGCCCGGATGGGATAAGGAAACGGGTTTTGGGGTGGTGAATTTGAATAAAGCTGTGCAAGTGGCGAAGGATACAAAGCCACAAAGTTACACGCCTAGTCCTTTCTTGAGTCCGACAACTTGGGGTTTAGAAGGAAAAGTCACGCCTTGGGAAAGAGCAACTTATGACATCAAAACAGGCAGTTTCACCTCGATTATTTGGTCTTCTAATGGTGTTAATCTCCGCAATAGCACGAATTTGAGCGATCGTAGCAATGTGAATGTAGGATACAAAGGTCAGGTTTTCACTTTCGATGCTTGGACTTACGGGGAAGCAGTCCCGGATCTGACGACAGGTAAACCAGACGCTTTGTGGTTTCGGATAAATCAAAACGGCAAATCTTACTGGGTACCGAGTGCATACACGAATGGCTACCCACCTGGAAACCCCCCATTACTGCCTCCAGCTAATTCTAATCCAATCAATCCAAGCCCAATCAATCCCAATCCAATCAATCCCAATCCAATCAATCCCAATCCAATCAATCCCAATCCAATCAATCCCAATCCAATCAATCCCAATCCAACGCTGCCACCTAGTTCAATTTCTATCAACGGACGCACTATTGGTGGCAGTTTCTATCCGGTTTTCCAGAATTATAAAGCAACACTGGGCAATCCGACTTCTGATGCCATCAACTATAATGGCGTGAGCTATCAGACATTTGACAAAGGGTCGATCGTTAGCAGTAAAAATGGAACTTTCCCGCTTTATGGTGCTATCCGTCAAGAATTCTTGAAAACAGGTGGATTGGATGGCAGGTTGGGCGCTCCGAAGAGTGCGGAAAAGGGCCAAGGGGATGGAACGCTAATCCAATACTTTGAGAAGGGTTACATTTCCTGGAATGGCGTTAAGGCGATCGCATATGAGGAAGGCAGCAAGCCACCAACAACTCAAATCCCCATTAACAAACCCATCCAATCTTCTGACTTACGAAATATTAACACTGCCCTTGATAAGTGGAATGGAAAGACAGGTATCACAGACCCTAATGGCTACTACCCTGGACAATGTGTAAGTCTTGTGAAGACTTATACTCATGAGTTGGGCATCACTATGGGTGTAATCAAGGGAAATAACCCTGCTGATCCTTATAACGAAGGAGCAAAATGGGGATTTGTAAACCCTTCTCTTCCGCCCGGTAAATTTGAGAAAATTAAGTTTACAGCAAACGAGCAGCCTCAAGTAGGAGATATCATCTTTTTTGATGCTACCCCTAGTAATGGCTACGGACACGTTGCTGTTGTTCAAGCAGTTTCAGGAAACAGCCAGATTACAATTCAAGAATCTAATGGCTATGAGGCAAGTCGTGCTGTAGTTAAACGGCATTCAATGAATTTATTGAAATCAGATCGTGGTCCGGTTATGGGATGGCTACGTCTCAAACCATAACTAATTTAAAAGATCGCTCACCAAAAATAAAAGCGATCGCCCTTTTGGAACTATCCGAAAGGGCGATCTTCTTTTATTTGAGACGAAAGATCGATCGCCCTTCTGACATCCGCGTTAATCTGCGTCCATCTGCGGTCAAAAAAGATCGATCGCCCTTTCTAATAATCCAGAAGGGCGATCGCGATCTCTTGAATTTACTCGTATTGAGTCTCCAAAAAAAGCTCATTCATCCACTAAATTCCAGAAATCCTCCGACTTCAATCCTCCCTCTTCTTTCAAACTTTGCCGAGATTTATCCAAGATTTGATTGAATTTTGGATTGTTAGCCAACAAGAAACGCTCTAGAGCTTCCGGATCTCTAATTAAAGTCATTGCCGCTACTGGTTGACCATTTTCGGTAATTAAAATTGGCTCTCCGCGATCGGCATTCCAGTAATCAGCAAATTTTGCTATAATTTCAGCTAAAGAAACTATTTTCATGGTTAAGTCTGCTCTGTTCCTATAAATAACTGATTGCCAACTTTTACCCCAATTCCCAAGATATAAACCTCATAGGTATCAAGGTTAGTCTCGTAAAACACTCGGAACCGATTACTCGGCCCAAATCGTAACTCCCAAGTAGCACCTAGTTCAGAAGGTTCCAGTAACGGTTTGCGGTTGCGCGTTTCTAGCTCTGGCTCATAGCTCAACTGCTCCTCTATTGTAGTGCGGATTAACGAATAATACTTGCGATCGATCGCTGCAAGATGCTGAAAGACAGGGCGCGTAAAGATAATTTCAAACTTCTGCTGAGGTGTCATGCTTAGTTAAGGTCATTATCATTCATATTAGACCAAAAGGGCGATCGTTCTTGCTAAATTTAGGATATAATCACACATAAGTTACAGCTAGACTTGCCCACTTCTTTTGACAAATAATTGTCAGTTCAGCCAATAATTGCTAAAATGATCCCAAAATACTATTCTGATTAGCCAATGAGCAACATCTCTATCAGCTTGCCAGATGAATTACTCACATACGTCAATCAAAAAGCGCCAAACCCCAGTGCTTTGATCGAATCTCTCTTAAAACAATGGCGAAAACAACAAGAAAACCAAGCTTTAGCAGAAGCTTGCAAGCTAATTGACGAATTAGATTTAGGATGGGATGAGGAATGGCAAGCTCAAGCGATTACCGACTGGGAAGTATCTGGATAGCTAGATTCGATCCCTCAGTAGGAACAGAAATACGCAAAACGCGGCCTGCATTGGTAATTTCTGGTACTCTCTTCAACGAGCGACGCAGCAAAGTGACTGTTTTGCCGTTTACCTCCGCTCGTGCTCACGATCCTCGGATTTCTGCTGCTGCGATCTTAGTACCCACATCCCCACAAAATGGTTTAGATGCAGACAGTTTGCTAGTCTGTGTCGATCCCATGACTTTCGACAAAACGAGATTAGTACAACAACTCGGCCAATTGGAATCGGAGCTATTTTCCCAAGCTCAAGAGATTTTGCAGCGCTATTTGGAATTATAGCGATCGCCCGACGCTAACTCTCACCAAAAATAAAAGCGAGATCCATTTTGGATAGTTCCAAAATGGATCTCGCTTCTGCTTGTAGGATGGAATAACCGCTTCCATCTCCCAATTTCCATGACCACCCCCATCCAGCAAGAAGCCCGCCAAATTCTCGACACTCTCGCCTTTACCCCCTTCGATCGATGCCATCCCCTCAGCCGCGACTTCGACACCATTCCTGCTAAAGTTGGTTTGTACGCCTTTCGACATCGCACCGAAGGATTGCTCTACATCGGCAAAGCCAAGAACCTCCGCGATCGACTCCGAGGCGGTCACAAAGCCTTTCTCTGGGGCTGGCTCGATCGCTACGATCCAGATGATGTAAGGATCGCCTTTGTTACCCTCAACCAATGGCAAAAACCAGGGTTATTATATGAATTAGAAACCCTCATCCTGCAAGCTACAAATCCTCCCTACAACGTTAAAATCCCCAGAGAACAATGAATCATACCCTCAACATCCAACACTTGCCACCATCCGCTATTCATTCGCTGATGACCCATTTGCCGGACTATGTGAAAGTCGCCCTGATGGAAAAAGCTACGCAGCTAGAATGCTCTCTGGAAGCTGCGATCGAAATGGCGATCGCTAGTTTTCTAGACTCAGAAGCTTTCAGCTTTGAAGATTGCCTATTATCGCAACGTCTTCAGGAATCAGAACTGGTAGAATCTCCCCAAAGGAAATAGGGAACGATCGCCATTTCTCAGGATAATTCAGAAAGGCGATCGACCATAATTCATCAAAAGATCGATCGACCTTCTGACATCCGCGTTAATCTGCGTCCATCTGTGGTCAAAAAAGAGCGATCGCCCTTTCTAACAATCCAGAAGGGCTATCGCTCTTCAACTTCCCATCTCAAGACTAAAGATTTATTCATTCTCATCAACATTATCAAAAATATCTTCGATGTCCCGTGTCCCGTGAATCACACGCAAAATTTCTACCCCTGAGTCTATGAGACGGTAGAAAATCAGATATCTCCTAAAACCTTTAATAGCTTATTGTCGCACATCGATTAAATTCGGATGAGAAAATTGACAGCGTTTTCCCATTTTCGGCGTTTGGGCCAATTGTTTAAAGGTTTCTCCCGCCGCGACAAGAAAGCGATCGGAAGCATCCATATTATCTTCCGCAATGTAAGTTGCCAATTCAATTAAATCGCGGATAACTTGCGGACGTTTTTGGATCGAGGTCATTTTTCTCCCTGCAACCCCTGATTCTGGGAAATACGCGATCGCACAGCTTGACGAATCTCCATCCAATTTTCCTCCGTCATAGCGGTAGGATTTCCCGATTCCAAACCCTCTAATAACATCGCTTCCAAACGTTCTGAAGCTTTACGTTTTTGGTCTTGGCGAATTAACTCACGGAAATACTCGCTAGCTGTACTATAACCACCTTGGGCTACCTGTGCTTCTATATAAGTTCGCATTGAGTCAGGTAGAGAAATATTCATGCTTGTCACGGGTATTACTTACCTCATTTAACTCGTTATTTTTAATATGGCAGATTTTGCCATTTTTTGTCAAGTCTCATAACCACTAATTTTTTAATAATAAAATGGGAAAGGGCGATCGCTTCGTAATATCAATACTCCGTCAATTCTTGCAAGTCTGTATCTTCCTTATAGATTTCTGCATAGAGAGCCGCAGATTCTTCCAATTGCTCCGCATACTCCGCATCCTCTGGGTTATCCCAAATTTTAGCAAAAGCTGCTTCTGAGAGTTTGGTCACAGTATCAACTAGAACACCAGCTTCACTTCGCGTTAATAGGAAGTCGATAAAATCTTTTAATACCGTAATTTTATCTGGCGGTAAACTACGGATTTTTTTCATCAGCTCTGCTTCTGGGTTTTGGGTGATACTCATTTGAGCTACCACTTATTTATTGATAAGATAGCATATACTTGATATTCCGTCAATATTGCGATGTTGCAGAAACGATCGCCCAAACTGGTAAAATCCTAGCAAATCCCAGATGAAATCCCAGATGAGACTAAGCAAATTCAACTTTTGTGCGATCGCAATTTTCCTAACTTTGGGCATTTTCGGCAGTACCAAAGCAGACGGAGGAATTGCACAGTTCAGTTTCAGCAACAAATCCACTCAAACTTTAGCACAAACCCTCCCTCCTCCTCCGCCTCCTGCTCCTGCCAAATTACCTGTCACCGAACAAGAAGGCCCGCCAATTACTAGCGAATCCGTGCCGGATCAAATAGCTTTAGCAACCCATTTGCAGACTATCAAAGCTAGAATGTTCGGTGCTTACTGGTGTCCTCACTGTCACACGCAACAAGAACTTTTCGGCCAACCCGCATTTACCGCGATTACTTACATTGAGTGCGATCCCAGAGGTAAAGATGCTCAACCAGATTTGTGCAAAGCAGCTAATATTAAAGCTTATCCCACTTGGGAAATTCGCGGTAAATATTACACTGGTAGGCTATCTTTGGAAAAAATTGCTATCTTATCGGGTTATAAAGGCAGCAGGAATTTTCAGCCACAACTTCCCTCTCCTTAAATATATCTAAATTAGGAATGAGAATTAAATAACTTACAATTTTAATTATTCTGGGATGGGCGTCCCGCCGGTCCAGAAAAGACGGGCGGGACGCCCATCCGACAAATATGTGTAAGTTATTAAATTTTCGTTCCTTAGTTGACGACACTCGCCCACTAAAAAACCGGGTTTTTGAACCGAGATTGACGGTTTTAGGCAAAAATTTTGGTTAAAAACCCGGTTTCTTGCCACCTGCGCGTCTAGCAGTATAAATGTAAGGCGCACAAGCACCTGAATTTATGACTTTTATGAATCGAGCTTATGAATAATATGAATTGACGTAAAAGCGAGATAATTATTTAATGGTACTTAGGCGGACATATCTATTTTAATTCCAAATTAGCACTTATTCACGAGACTGAAACGATGCACTTACAATCTAGGAAAAAACTAATAACTTTCAGCAGTTTGCTGTGCTTGTCAGCAATTGTATTTCCGGTAGCCAGCCAAGCTATAACTGTACAAGAAGTACCGAATCCACGCCAAAATCACACTTGGGTAACAGATAAAGCAAATATTCTCAGCGACAGCACGGAAATTCAGCTAAATCAGGTGATTGCGGAGTTGGAGGCGAAAAATGGCTCAGAAATTGCAGTGGTGACAGTGCCTGATACTAAGCCATCCGCGACACCCAAAGCATTTGCTACAGAATTATTTAACTCTTGGGGAATTGGCAAGAAAGGTAAAAATAACGGAGTTTTATTGTTGATTTCGTCGGGGGAACGCCGCGTTCAGATTGAAACTGGTACCGGGATTCAAGGCATTTTGCCGGATGCGAAAACTGTGAGTATTATTCAAACGGAAATTACGCCCAAATTTAAACAGCAAGACTTTGACGGGGGGACATTGGCGGGGACAAAGGCGTTAGTTAATGTTTTGCAAACTCCGATCGCAAATGTGCGATCGCAAAACGCGCTACCTTTGGCTCCCATAGTACCAGGACAAGGCGTACAACCGTCTGCAAATACTCAATCTCAAAATACGCTGCCTTTGGCTCCCATAGTACCAGGACAAGGGGTAACACCGTCGCCAATACCTGCTCAATCGCCAGTTGTTACGGATGATAACTCATCAGGTGGCGTGTTCATATTTTTCTTAATCCTTGCCTTGCCTGTGTTATTGATAGGATGGATAATTCGGTCTATTATGTCCAGTTCCCGCTCTTCTTCTAATAGTCGCAGGCGTCATTACGGTAATAGAACCAGCGGTAATAGCACCAACGGTTACGGTAGCAGTAGTAACGATTACAGTAGCAGTAGCAGTAGCAGTAGTAGCGATTACAGTAGTAGCAGCAGTAGCGACTCGGGCGGTAGCTTTGGTGGTGGTGACTCTGGGGGTGGTGGCGGTGGTGGGGATTACTGATAGTTGTAAGGTGCTCTTCGGCGCACCCTATTTGAGCTTGATTTATACATTTTCCCTAGAATGACCACAATCATATTGGTTTGTAGTGAGGACTTTAGTCCTCGGATGGATGCGGACTAAAGTCCTCACTACAAACCTTTTTTAGGATTAACTTTTACTCCGAAAAGTAGTCTGTAACTATTTTCAAAATTCGGGAGGAGGCTAAGCCGTCGCCAAAGGGATTAATTGCCATTGCCATCGCGTCGTAAGCTTTAGAATCACTCAGCAATTCTGCGGCTTTTGCTGTAATTGTATCAGAATTTGTACCGACAAGTTTAGCAGTGCCTGCGGAAACTGCTTCTGGCCTTTCTGTGGTTTCTCGCAATACTAAAACTGGCTTACCCAAACTCGGTGCTTCTTCTTGCAATCCGCCTGAATCTGTCAAGATTAAATGACTTCTCTGCATCGCTCCTACTAATTCTGCGTAATCTAATGGTTCTGTTAAAAAGATTCTTGAATGGTCGCCCAATAGAGCTTTTAATGGTTCCCGGACTGTGGGATTTCGGTGTAGTGGTAAGAGCAAGGCTGTGTCGGGAAATTTATCTAAGATTTGAATAAATGCCTTGGCAATTCCTGCTAATGGTTTGCCCCAATTTTCGCGGCGGTGTACTGTTGCTAAAATGGTGCGATGTTGGCTCCAATCTAAGTTGGGAATGTTGCATTCGGGTTCGCGTTTGGCGACAGATAGCAAAGCGTCGATGACTGTGTTGCCTGTACGGTGAATTTCTCCCAAAACGCCCGATCGCACTAAATTATCCGCAGCCAGCGCTGTTGGGGCAAAATGCAGCCGTGTGAGCTGCGAAATCAACCGCCGATTAGCTTCTTCGGGATAGGGATTGAACACGTCGTCAGTCCGCAATCCGGCTTCTACGTGACCTACGGGTATTTTTTGGTAGAATGCAGCCAAGGCAGCGGCAAAGGCTGTCGTTGTATCTCCCTGTACTAAGACGATTTCTGGCTGCAACTCTTTAAACAAGGCTTCCAAACCATGCAAACTCCGGGAAGTGATATCTGTCAAGCTTTGCTGGTGCTGCATAATGGCTAAATCTCGATCGGCTTTCAGGTCGAACATCTGCATCACTTGCTCGACCATTTCTCGGTGCTGACCGGTTAAAATTACTTGGGTGTCAAAGTTTGGCGATTTTTTGAACAGTTGAATTACTGGGGCTAGTTTAATCGCTTCCGGGCGAGTTCCTAAGACTATGCAAACGCGGTGAATGGTTTTGGGCATATTCATTCAGTTGACAGTTGACAGTTGACAGTTGACAGTTGACAGATGAGGGCGAACTCTACCTGGCAGTCCGAGGATTGGAGTAATGAATAGTCTTCTTTTAATTTCTACCTACAAGGGTTCCGGCTTTAAACCAATTCTTTGTGGTAAAATATAGTTAAGTTTATTGATGCTCGCATTTTGACTACTTTCAAGAACAGGCAGGATGCCTGTCCCACAATAATCCAATGTTTTTGTATGCACGCGAACCTGCACATAAATAGATGATTGCTTGGGCGCAGAATGTTAGTTCATCCGAATCTACTTAATGTTAAAATTATCTCGACCATTGGAGTTTTTTAATCTTTAATTTAATTTATTATGCCATATCGATACATTTTATTTTACAAACCTTACGATGTTTTAACTCAGTTCACTGACCATTCAGGGGAAACTAAACGCAGCACTCTTAAAGATTTTATTCCGATTCCTGATGTTTATGCGGTGGGAAGACTCGATCGCGATAGTGAAGGTTTGCTACTGTTAACCGATGACGGACAAATGCAGCACCGCCTCAGCGATCCGAAATTCGCTCATCCCCGCACTTACTTGGTGCAAGTCGAAGGGGTTCCCGATGCAGGCGCGATCGCCCGTTTGCAAACTGGTGTCACCATTCAAGATTATCGGACTCGATCGGCAAAAGTGCAATTATTGTCCGCAGAACCCGAATTGCCGCCCCGCGAACCCCCGATTCGATTTCGCAAACACATTCCGACAGCTTGGCTGGAAATGACTCTCACCGAAGGCCGCAACCGACAAGTGCGCCGGATGACGGCAGCAGTGGGGTTTCCGACGCTGCGGCTGGTGAGAAGCGCGATCGGGCATTTGCGTCTGGAAGGCCTCAAACCCGGTGAATGGCGCGAATTAACTCAAACAGAAATCAAACTATTTTAAGATTTGCACAGAACAGCATCAGGAGCCTGCATTGTGCACCCTAATTTCTGGAAGGTAAACTAAAACTTTCCTTTCCATCCCGATCTTTTTGCACCCGAGCTCCCAACTTAACAAGAGCTTGTTTTGCCCTTTGACGCACCAACTTATCAGTTGTTTGATAATAAACCGTGCTCCAAGCATTAAACCGCACCGACACGCTATCTGGATCTCGGCGCAAAAACTCAGCAGTTGCTCGAAAAAGCGGCGCCAATTTCTTCCCCTCCTGGGTCTTTTCCACCCAATCAGCAGCCATTTCGTGAGAGCGAATTGACTCGGGAATGTCTCCCAACAGCAGTAACTCATCAAGACCTTTTGTTCGCCACACTATCCACGCTTGGGGATGAATTTGCGGCGACAAGGCGTTAGTACCCCGCTCGATGAACTTAATAGCAGTTTCAGGTTTTCCCTGATAAAAAGAAACGGCTGTTGACAGAAACAGGTAGATGTCAGCCCACCTGGGGTCGCGCTGGGTAACTATGTCAAAATAATCTTGGCCCAGATTGTAGCCGGTCACATTTCGTGCTTCGTCATCGCCAAAATACTGCAAAAATTTGAGAAATGTCCAATCTGCAATTAAATTGTCAAACCCAAAACTAGGGAGATTTTTGAGCATTTTCAGCCGCAGGGCTTCTTGCTGGGCTTCTTGCTGGGCGGCTTGCTTGAAACTAGCAGCAGATATTGCAGAGAGCGGCTTTTGCTCCTCAACGCCAACTGAGGTCATTCCGCCTAATTGCCCGATCGACTGCATGGTAATGACTCCAGCCAGCGCTGCTGCACCGATAACTCCATTAACGAGCAGACTCAACCACTTACGCGAAAAATTTTCGATTTTAGTTTCCATGAGACATTTAAATCCAAGTTTTAAATTAAGTTTATTAAAATAGAGTAATGATTGGTTGGCGATCGACTATAAAGCTGGTTAAACTATCCAAAGGGATGCTATGGCCTCCACAACATAGTTTAAGTGGTAGTTTGAGATTTTTTAGCAATTTTAAATCTCAAATCAACAATCAAAAATAGAATTGAGCCAAAATTCAATGAATCAAGCCCGCAGACGCTTTTCTAAGTTACAGGCAGCCCTGTTCACTGGGGCGATGGCAACAACCGCTTCGATATCTTTACTCGTTCCCAGTCTGAGTCAGTCAGTCCGCGCCGAACTTCAAGATAGCCCCAAAGCTGTCTTAGACGAAGCTTGGCAAATTGTGAACCGAGATTATGTCGATCCAACCTTTAACAAGACTGACTGGCAAGTTACCCGCCAAGAATTGCTCAGCAAAAATTATACTTCTCGCGAAGCTGCCTACACTGCCCTCCGCAATGCCCTAGAAAAATTAAAAGACCCCTACACCCGCTTCATGGATCCGAAACAGTACGAAGCGCTGAAGAGTCAAATCTCCGGGGAACTGACAGGGGTGGGGATGAGGCTCGAAGAAGACGAGAAAACGAAAGCGATCACGGTAGTTGAGCCGATGGAAAATTCCCCAGCCCTGAAGGCAGGGATTCAAGCTGGCGATACGATTTTGGTGATTGACGGCAAACCTACCAAAGGTATGACTGTCGCGGATGCGGCTCAAATAATTCGGGGTGCCGAAGGCACGAAAGTCACGCTGCGGATTGCTCGTCAGGGCAAAAGCGAGTTTGATATTACTCTGACTAGGGCGAAAATTGAGGTAGCAGCGGTTCGCTACAGCCTTAAGAAGGAAGCTGACAAGAATGTCGGTTATATCCGCTTGCAAGAGTTTAGCTCCCACGCGGGCGAACAAATGCAGCGGGCGATTAAAAATCTCTCGGAGCAGAAAGCTGACGCTTTTGTGTTGGATTTGCGGGGTAATCCCGGCGGGTTGCTGTCGGTGAGCATTGATATCGCGCAGATGTGGATGGATTCTGGGGCGATCGTCCGTACAGTCTATCGTGCGGGAGATTCTCAGGAAATGCGGGCCAACCGCACTGCAATCACTAACAAGCCTTTGGTGGTGTTGGTGGACAACAACTCGGCCAGCGCCAGCGAGATTTTGGCCGGTGCGCTGAAGGACAACAAGCGCGCCACTGTGATGGGCGGCCAAACTTTTGGCAAAGCTTTGGTGCAGTCTACGCATCCTTTGTCTGACGGTTCGGGATTGGCGGTGACGATCGCCCACTACTATACTCCCAACGGTACGGATATCAGTCACAAGGGCGTTACTCCCGATGTCAAGGTGGAAGTTAGCGACGAACAAAAGCTGAAATTAGCTAATAAACCGACGTTGGTTGCGACGAAGGACGATCCTTGCTACGCGCAGGCGATCGCACTTTTGAAAACTAGCGCTGCATCGGTACGTCCCACTGTTGGTAATGAGGCTCTTGCTCCTAAAAAGTAGTTGAACACCGTCAGACAATAACAATTAGTTTTAAGATGAAACCCGCACCGGCGGGTTTTGTTTTGTCAAGAATTGATTGCATCGATTAATCACTGTAAGATTAGTTCGTAGTGCGGACTTCAGTCCGCAGCCAGTAAGATTGGTTCGTAGTGCGGACTTCATATCGTTTCCGGGTGCATCGGAATTATATAGTGCGAGCGTCTCGCTCGCGACATAGATCGCGAGCGAGACGCTCGCACTACATAATTCAAATATATTATTCCGATGCTACCGGATTTGATATCAGTCCGCAGCCGTATAGCGGACTGAAGTCCGCACTACGAACGGTTTTTGTGATGCTAATTGACAGGACATGATATTAATGGCTCGTGCTTTGTTGCATCTAATATCTACGATTGAATGATGCTATCAAACAAAGTTAAAAGTCCTAACTCCTGGGTCGGACACGGCAATGCCGTTTTCCTACTTTTCAGAATTGATAGAATTAAGACGCCGGATAAACTCTAAGGGCAAATCGTCGGTATCAGCAATAAAAGCTACTTCATAAACATTTTGCCCGATCGCCTGTTGAGTCGGTTCTAATAAAACTTTCAAAGCTTGAAACTGATTTGGTTCGTCTTTAGCTGCTTCCTCAAACCGCTGTTTGAGAGACTGCAACCAACTCGGCAAATCAGTTGTCGCCTCAGTCAAATCGAAAGATAAATGATAATATCCAACATAATGCTCGTCACCGAAAGCATCCGGTGCGGGTTTTGGTTCCGGAATTTGGATGAGTTCGATGCGTCCGTTGAGACCTTCCATCCAACAGGCTAGGGTGTAACCTGTGGTAAAGCGATCGCTCACAGTAAAGCCTAACTGTTCGTAAAAGGCGATCGCCCGATGAATGTTAGCAGTGCGAATCGAGGCGTGGTGCATTTGGCAGTTGACAGTTGATAGTTGACAGTTGATAGTTGACAGTTGGCAGTTGATAGTTGGCAGTTGTCAATTGGTAGTTGTCAATTGGTAGTTGGCACTTATTATTTATCCTATGTTATTTGTCACCTACTACTAAGAAATTAATAAACTAATAACTACTGCCAACGGACAACGGACAACGGACAACGGACTATTCAAACAATCGAAAATAGGGATATCTAATTGGAACTCCCGGCTCTTTTTCCAAATCAAAATTAATCACTTCCCAGCAAGGTTCCTCTTGGGGATCGGGGCTAAAATCCACAGGTAAACCGTACAGCCTCGGGCGTGGCGAATCCGGCTGGCCCCGCCAAGGCGTGCTGCGTTCCAAATAAGCGCTGATTAAGTCTCGATAACGTTGGGCAACGATGACGCGAGTTGCTCGGTACCCTTGAGTATAAAGTCGATCGAGCGCTTCGTGAATTTCAAACCGAATTCCGTCAGGGTGAGTGTGCTGGCGATACCATTCATCCTCCCAGCGGCGCCAGTGTCGCCCAGACTGAAGGTGAACCAGTTCCCCCGTTTTTGGATCTGCCTCAAATGCCCCGTGACGCGGACACAAATAGGTATCCGTGAGTGTTAAAGCCGGAATTGTTTGGCGACAGTGTGGACACTGAATTTCCGGGCCAAACATCGGGTATTGCAAGGCAACTTCAATCATTTATTGCGTCCCAGCATATTTATCTGCAAAAGTGGCAAATAGTCTTATTATATCCCGTATCAACAACCAGCTAATCTGCTAGAAGTATCACGATCGACCAAAAAGATGAGCAATCTCAACGAACCTCTGCTTGCACTTCCTGCCTATTGGCCATTGCCGGATCTCTCCGAAGCTGCTTTTGTCGCTGAGGGCGCTGTTGTCATCGGCAGGGTAGAGGTGGCTGCGGGCGCTAGTATCTGGTACGGGGCGGTGGTGCGGGGGGATGTAGAACGAATTGCGATCGGCAAAAGTACCAATATCCAAGATGGAGCAATTCTACACGGCGATCCGGGGAAACCGACTGTTTTAGAAGATTTTGTGACAGTAGGACATCGAGCGGTCATTCATTCAGCTTACATTGAACGGGGCTGTTTGATCGGGATTGGGGCGATCGTCCTGGACGGAGTGAGAGTCGGCACAGGTGCGATCGTCGGTGCAGGGGCGGTTGTGACGAAGGATGTTCCCCCTCACACGCTAGTGACTGGAGTGCCTGCCAAGCGGCTGCGAGACTTGTCTGAAGAGGAATCTGCGGAGTTGGTGGAACACGCCAAGCGTTACGAAAAGTTGGCTTTGGTTCACGCGGGAAAAGGAACTGATTTGGGATTTGGTTAGTTGATAGAATAAGATTTTCAACATTCATGTCAACTTAAAACTGAAACCCTCTGTCTCTCTCGTTTTTATCGAAGTCTAGATCCCCCTAAATCCCCCTTAAGAAGGGGGACTTTGAGAATATTTCTTGTCCCCTGCTTATTAAGGGGGGCTAGGGGGGATCTCCGGGTTAGTTTTATTCGAGAAGAATGCTAAACTAAAGTAATTAAAATCAAGCAAAAAAGTATTGATTTCTAATGGCTTACACCGCGCAAAAAATCCTCACCTTTGAAGCATTTGTCGATCGATACTGTGACAACCCCCGCTACGAACTTGCTGACGGAGAATTAGTTGACAGGTCACCCACAGGCCCCCACGAAACCGTCAGTGGTAAACTGGTAGCTCAAATAGTAATTGCGATCGCAGCAGAAAAACTACCTTGGTTCATTCCCCGCACTTGTTTGATCCGTCCATTTTCCGACGCAGCTACTGCCCGCCGTCCCGATATTGTAGTGTTAGATGAAACTGCCCTTGTCAGCGAACCCCTCTGGGAAAGAGAACCTGTAATCACGCTGGGGCGATCGATTAAATTGGCAGTAGAAGTCGTCAGCACTAACTGGGAAACAGATTATGCCCGAAAAGTTGAAGAATATGCTCTTTTAGGAATTCCAGAATATTGGATTGTTGATTATCGCGGATTGGGAGGCTTGGCTTTTATCGGTAAACCGAAACAACCTACTGTCACCGTTTGTCAACTAATCGATCAAGATTATGCCAAACAACAATTTCGCATGGGTGAACGGATTATTTCTCCTCTGTTAAAGAGTTTGCAACTTCGATTAGATGATATTTTGCCCCGTTAGGCGATCGGGTTTGTGTTAAAATTATCAAAGATCGTATTCAAAAATCAAATCAACGTTGTTCTGAAAAATTGGATAAAGCGTAAGCAATTCTGATGTTATATGAAAATAATAGTTATCTAAAGGCAAAATAATAATTTCTGCTTCTACTAAAATCGCCAAAAAATACTGTAATAGGGAGATACTTCTGGGAATTTGCTTGCTGGGAGTTGAATTAATTTTTTTTGTAATACACTTAATAACCTCTTGAACTTTATCCACTTTTCCAGCCCTGACAAGAATACCATATAAATTATCGCAAAAACGGGTCATATCTTTGGGCTTAAGTTCTTCGGGAATTTTTTCTCGCTGGAATAGTTCTTGAGTAGCAATAGCTAGTTGACGCTTTTTTTTGTTTCAGGATCCTCACTTTCTTGTATAGCAGGAGATATTTGTTCAAATGCCAGAATCATTGTATCTAGCTGTTCAACAATCGCTTTTATTTGTGCTGCTAAACGGAGTTTCTTCCAGTCAATTTCCGAACCTTTATAAACTAGATCGTGGGTTGAAACTGCCCATGCGTGTTCAAAAGCACTTTTTATTTGAATTTCAAAGATGACATTAAAAATACTCAAAAAATTATCGATATTGCTATCATCTACACTTTTTAAGCGGGCATAAATTCTAGTTGAATCAAATTTAAAAGTATCGGGAGATTTTTTATTCTGTCCTCTTTTGACTGTTTGAGTAACCTGAAAAGTATCTTGACAAAATTTAATTACCTCTTTTTCTTGTGATAAATTTGGGATAATGACTGTACAACCAAATAAGTCATCTAGTTTTGACCATTTTTCAAATCTACCTGTCTCAATTTTTTCTGCTAAAGATTCAATAGTTTTAATTCTAGAAGTCAGTGCATATCCCTTGTTGTCACAAAAATTTAGCATTGTTTCTTTTACTAGCTTTGCAACCTCTTGGACGAAGGGAAGATATTGTTCATATTGGCGGTCTAAAATAGAAGGATAAATCATAAATTCGATATTTTACAGATTGATTACAAATTAGTATTTCCTGAAATCAATAATTTTAAGATATTAATTCTAGTTTTAGTTTTTTCAATTCCTGATGAACCCAATGAAGTTGTGATTGCCTCATAATAAGCTTGAGCTTCTTGAGTTTTTATTGCTAATTCAGGAGATTTTACTAATTCCATCAATTCGTAAATTCTCTGGCAGACATCGGCTGTTATATTTAATGATTTTTCACGCTTTAATTCTGCGATCGCGCCAAAAAATGAATAAAAGTCAGCTTGATTTTTGAGTTTTGTTTTGCATAAATTTATATCTTTAGGCGAAACATCTAACAAGTCTTTTATTAATTCTATAACTTGTTTAAATTCAGATGCTATTTCATCTTGCTCCTCCCAAGCTAAATCTCGATCGTTAAAAGCTTTATCCAAATCATCCTGACGATAAGACTTAACTCCTTCTTCTAGAAACAATAAAAGTAGAGTCACAAACTCTACATCTTTCATTTGTTTTTTGTCTTTTGCAGGAATTAAGGGAAAGCTTGGTGGGAGAATTGCAGCTATCCAGTCAGTTAAATCTTCTACAGTAGTGATAAATCCGCCATTGAACTTTGCATGACGCAGTTCTTGACGTGTTAACTTGATCACATTACGGTTGATTCGGTTAAATATATCATTGATGATTCGTTCATCGTCGGATGGGACATATTCAACAGCAAACTGATATTTCCAAAAATTTTGCTTGACTTCGTTTTCTAAGTCTTTGAAAGATTTACCTGTCAGTCTTGTCAAAGTTGCTTGTTCACTTACCGGAAATTTATTCTCAGCAAACTCAAATAAAGTAGATAACCTTTGTTTGCCATCAACAACACTATACTTAGATCTGCCTTCAGATGTGATTTCTTGATACAAAAAGATAGCAGGGGCAGGATATCCATTAAGTACAGTATCAATGAAAAAGTCTTTATATTCTTGATTCCAAACACTGCGTCTTTGATAAGGTGGCTCAAGGTCAAGTAGACCTCTTGTGTAGAGATCCCAAAACCAAGAAACAGTTTGAAAATTTATGGCTCGACTCATCTGACTTGTTCCGCAGTAGGGTAAACTGTTAATTTCAATTATATACTATTAAGGCTCTGCGACACTTGCACCGATCGCCCTTGCCACCAAAATCAAATCATGAACGATCGCACATCCAATTCAAACATTCCTCCACACACCTGGAAACGCGCCATCGGCCTCGGTTGGGACAATCCCTATACAGTCCGCTACGCAAGCAATCTCGACGACGGGCCCTGGCACGGAATGCCTCTGGGTGGCTTCGGTGCAGGCTGCATCGGGCGATCGCCCCGAGGTGATTTCAACCTCTGGCACATCGACGGCGGCGAGCACATTTTTCGCAGTTTACCAGCTTGTCAGTTCAGTATATTTGAAGAAACAAAAGGCAAAAAACAAGCCTATGCACTGTCAACCGAACCGCCTACAGATGGCAGTTTATCTAGTTGGCAATGGTATCCTTCTGAAGGAAGAAGTAAGAAGGAAGAAGGAAGAAGAGAAGAGCAAGAAGAAGTAACGGGATGCAAGTATAATTCTGGTAGTTATCATGCTTTATATCCGCGCAGTTGGTATGTTTACGAAAATGTGTTTGAAGCTCAATTAAGCTGCGAGCAATTTTCTCCAATATTGCCGAACAATTATCAAGAAAGCAGTTACCCAGTTGCCATGTTTGAATGGGTAGCGCACAATCCGACAGATGCGCCGATTACTCTCAGCATCATGCTAACTTGGGAGAATATTGTCGGCTGGTTTACTAATGCTGTACCCCCCCAGCCCCCCCTTAGTAAGGGGGGGTACGGGGGGGTTCCCGTGAAGGTGCGAGATGATGGCAGTCCATTTTATGACTATAAATCCCGGTGGGGAGAAAGTGGCGGAAATATGAATTTGTTGGTGGAAGATTTTCACCGTTTTGGTTGCGTGATGACGCGGCTGACTGCTGACGATCGGCCACAAGAAGGAGATGGACAATGGGCGATCGCAACTATTACCAATCCGGCGGTAGAAGTATTCTATCAAACTCGCTGGAATCCCGCAGGGGACGGCGAGGATATTTGGCGGCACTTTTCTCAACAAGGTTTCTTGTTGGATGACAGAGACGAGACAGCCGCCGCCCCAGGAGAACAGTTAGCTTGTGCGATCGCAGTTCGGTTTACAGTTAGACCAGGAAAAACTCGCAAAATCCCCTTTATCATAGCTTGGGATTTGCCCGTTACTGAATTTGCATCGGGAGTTTCTTACTACCGCCGTTATACCGATTTCTTCGGGCGCAATGGCAAAAATGTCTGGCCGATTATTCGCACGGCGATGAAGCATTCGGATACTTGGCGCGAAAATATTGAAGCTTGGCAAAAACCGATTTTAGAACGGACTGATTTGTCAGATAGTTTTAAAATGGCGCTGTTTAATGAATTGTACATTTTAACTCAGGGCGGTAGTCTCTGGAGTGCAGCAGATGAACGCGATCCGAAGGGTCAATTTGGGGTTTTGGAGTGTATTGATTACCGCTGGTACGAAAGTTTGGACGTGCGGCTTTACGGTTCTTTTGCTTTATTGATGCTGTGGCCTGAATTAGAAAAGTCTGTCATGATTGCCTTTGCTAGGGCAATTTCTGCGGGTGACGATACTCCGCGAGTTATTGGTTGGAATCAAGCTGCGGCGATTAGAAAAGCTGTCGGTGCGACGCCGCACGATTTGGGTGCTCCCAACGAACATCCTTGGGAAAAAACGAATTATACTAGCTATCAAGATTGCAATTTGTGGAAGGATTTACCTTGCGATTTTGTGTTGCAGGTTTATCGGGATTTCCTGTTGACTGGTGGCACAGATTGTGAGTTTTTGCAAGAGTGTTGGCCGGCGATTGTTGAGGCTTTGGCTTATCTGAAAACTTTTGATGAGGATGGGGATGGCATTCCTGAGAATTCGGGTGCGCCGGATCAGACGTTTGATGATTGGCAAATGCGGGGGATTAGTGCGTATTGCGGCGGTTTGTGGTTGGCGGCGCTGGAAAGTGCGATCGCGATCGGCGAAATCTTAGAAGATGCAGCACCGGATATACTTCCGAATCCGCAAGAGAAGATTGCATTATATCACAGTTGGCTGCTACAAGCAAGACCTAGCTATCAAGAAAAACTGTGGAACGGTCAATATTACCGTTTGGACAGCGAGAGTAATTCGGAAGTGGTGATGGCCGACCAATTGTGCGGTCAATTTTACGCAAAACTGTTGGGATTGCCGGATATTGTGCCGCCTGAATGTGCAGTCAGCGCTTTAGAAACTGTGTATGAATCTTGCTTTTTGAAGTTCAATGATGGTGAGTTTGGTGCGGCGAATGGGGTGATGTTGAACGGTTCGCCGGAAAATCCGAATGCGACTCATCCTTTGGAAGTTTGGACGGGGATTAATTTTGGGTTGGCGGCTTTTTTGGTACAGATGGGAATGGAGGATAAGGCGTTTAAGTTGACGGATGTGGTGGTGAAGCAGATTTATGAGAATGGGTTGCAGTTTCGGACGCCGGAAGCGATTACGGCTGGGGGGACTTTTCGGGCGAGTCACTATTTGCGGGCGATGGCGATTTGGGCAATTTATGGGGTGTTGACTGGTTTTAAATAGGGCATTGGTGCGATAAAATTAGGTACGTTGTTGGGCTTTAGCCCTCGGGATTTAAGAGGTTCTATAAGCTATCAGTCATGCCTCACCTTTATGATAAAGGCTATAGCATTTATCATAAACATGAGGTATGATTGTAAATGGAGTTTTTGATGCGACCTCGCTTACTATATAATCTAATACGGTTTATTTAACGCTTTTTGAATAATTTTATATGACGATTTTCTGCCAATACAGGCATTTTTGGCAAGTCAGATTTTTCTTAAGGATCGCAAATTAAATAATTTATACAAGGAAAGTGGAATGGGCGGGAGAGCCCGTTCATAAAGGACGGGCTCTCCCGCCCATCCCACAAAAACCATCAAATTGTAAGTTATTTAATTCTCATTCCTAAGTCAACTGTATTGCTATATAATCACTATAATCACTACTCTAAGAGGGCTAAAGCCCAACAACATACCTTTCGCAAGCTTAGACAATTTTCTGTTACCATAAAGTTTTTTGAACATTTTATAACTCTCTAAACTTGCAGAAGAAATCATCACGCACGAATAACTGTAATCTCCCGGTTCAATGGACTAGCATGAATTTCAGTTTTCAGCCGTTCTTCCAATTCTAGTGCATTGTCTCTGCGATCGAAGATTACCAACCAACCTTTATCTTGTCCCAATCTAGCTAAATACCCATCCAACTGTTCCAAACCTTTACTCAAAGGATCGACTTTCCTATTCCGCCACACCTTCAGTTCAATTCCCAATGTCACCTCACCATAGCGCAAACACAGATCCATGCGATCGCGCCCAATGGCATATTCTCTCTCTAACGTTCCCCCACCGTTAATCACCCGATGCAGAAACGCCATCAACACCAAATGTGGCGCAATTTCGGGATAAGATGCACTTTTGAGCAACGGTTCGCCATGTTGCAGCCAAAAGGCGAGAAAGGCCTTGAGAAGGGCATCTGTGTTTAATTCTCCGTTGGCGCCCAACCAACTGGGACTGATAATCGGTAAACTATCTTGGGGGCCTTGGGCTAAAACTCGCGGTAAAACTTCTCGATAAATCGGATTGGCGATGACTAGCCCCCCAGCCGGATCGCGTCTGAGTAAACCCAAGTCTACCAAATATTGGCGATCGTCATTGGAAGATTCGGGCAATTCTCGTCCGGCTAAAATCGGTTCGATAATGGCTTTGACTCGGTTTTCTCTGAGTTTTTCTGCTAAACTATCTAAATGCGTATCTTGTCGTTTAATCAGAATCTCTTTAGCGGTTAAAATATGCTCTGCTGTAATTTCTATTGATTCATCAGTGACTAACTCTTCTACAATTTCTTTAGCTAACGCATTCACTAACCAAGGTTGTCCCTGAGTCAATTCAAAAGCTAAAGCTGAGGCTTCTGTTGTAAAAACTTGTCCGGTATCTTCTGTATGTTGATTGTAGAGTTCTACCACTTCAGCAGCATTAAAATTCCGCATAGTGAGGGAACGAACTTTAATATTAAATGGACTAGAAGTATTGAGCCTGTCACTGCCACCTGCCGCCACTTTATAATCTCTCACATCTCGCAAACCAATTAAACCAACTGATTGAGGAAAAGCGTTTGGACGATTGGGATAACCATCGCGTAATTGACGTAGAATAGAGATTAAAGCAAGGTCTTGTAAGGCATCAATTTCATCAATCAAAATAACTAAAGGACGAGGGGAAGATTCAGCCCAAAGACTGAGTGCATCGCCGATGCGGTGTCCGGCTTCTAATGAAGACCAAGCTATAGGTTGTAACTCTTGGGGTAATCTGATAGAAAGTGCTCGCCTCCAAGCACCGAGAATAGCATCTTCAGCACCAGGAATATCTTGACTGAAAGGTGCGCCCACTTCAACTGACAGCATGACAGCGGTATATTGTCCGCTTTCAGTGAGTTGTTTGGCTAAAGACAACATGGCAGTGGTTTTGCCGATTTGTCGGGGTGCGTGGATGACGAAATAGTTTTCCTGGGCTATCAGTCGTTCTAGGTTGGGGACGCGACTGGTTGCAGACAGCATATAGTGGATATCAGCACGGCAGGGGCCGGCGGTATTGAACCATCTAGGCATAGCTAAATTGGGGTGAATCAGGGGTTGCTTTTAGTTTAGCTTGCGGTTGTCGGAATGCCGATCGCCCCCAAGCGTCAGCAAATTCGATTTTGCACCCTCGAAGCGGTTTCAACGGCTATCTTCAATCTACAAACCCAACTCAATTACTCTAAAATCTTGTTGGGTGATGAAATTAGCTTGCACGCCGTTGAGAGTCGCTAAGATTTTATCTGTGTTGGCAATTTTGATTAAGGTTGCACCGCCATCTTGAACTATGCTGAGTCGATCGACATTTAAGCCTCCCGTCAAAACCAATAAATCCTCACCTTGCCTAAAATCAGCTATTACATCGCCACTTTCTCCCGCAGTCAACAAAAAGTAATCGCGCCCGCTTCCCCCTTGCAGCGTATCTTTTCCTAAATCTCCAATCAACCAGTCGTCACCACTTCCTCCAATCAAAGTATCATTACCCTTGCCACCATAAAGAGTATCCTTACCCTCACCGCCGCACAATTTATCCGCATCTTCATCACCAAAAATTAGATCGTTGCCACTACCGCCGCACAAATAATCTTTTTGACTGCTACCATCCGTCGGAATATTGTCAATATCTCCGAAAATTGTATCGTCGCCGTCGCCACCGCAGATGGTGTCACTTCCCAAATCTCCAAACAGCAAATCGTTGCCTGATTCGCCGCAAATTAGATCGTTATCTTTGCCGCCGTGGATGGTGTCATTGCCATCGCCACCAACAAGAGTATCTTCGCTTTCTTGCCCGTATAAAAGGTCGTTGCCCTTATCCCCAAACAGCAAATCTTTTCCTGTTAAATCGCCATCAGATGAGTCAGAAGTGCCACCAAATAAACTGTCATTACCTCGATCGCCAAACAAGGTATCGTTGCCTTTGTCGCCCCACACTATGTCATCATCTTTGCCTGCGATCGC
This sequence comes from Microcoleus sp. PH2017_08_TRC_O_A, assembly GCF_020738665.1. Taxonomy (NCBI): domain Bacteria; kingdom Bacillati; phylum Cyanobacteriota; class Cyanophyceae; order Oscillatoriales; family Microcoleaceae; genus Microcoleus; species Microcoleus sp. PH2017_08_TRC_O_A. The sequence continues at coordinate 1,869 of NZ_JAEQCE010000048.1, read as the reverse complement.
CAGATCGTCATCTTTGCCCGCATAAATAACATCATTCCCAGCCTCCCCGACAATGTAGTCGTTATCTTCGTTGCCAAATATTGTGTCGCTGTCTGCATCAGCGCCCACAGCAACTGGGCTAGCAAGGCCGCCGTAAATATTGTCTCTGCCGAATAAGCCAATTAGCAAGTCGTTGCCGCTAAAACCGTTGATGCTGTCATTAATATCGCTGCCGGTGAGAGTATCTTTACCGTCAGTACCGTTGAGGGTGTTTGCAGTGATGTTGGGGCCGTCCATGGCTGTGCGATCGGGTAAATTGATTCGATCGCACATACAGTCTTCAACAGCAGTAAAAATTACCGCAGGTGTTGGGGTTTCGGTTGGTAGAGGTGCGATGGGAACGATCGGCATTTCTCCAGGCGTTGGTGTCGGTGTGGGAGTTTCCGCTGGCGTCGGAGTCGGAATTGCGATCGGCGTGCGAATGGGTGCGATCGGCGTCGGAGTGGGAATTGCGATCGGCGTGGGAGTCGGAGTTTCCGCTGGCGTGGGAGTCGGAGTTTCCGCTGGCGTCGGAGTGGGAGTTTCCGCTGGCGTCGGAGTCGGAATTGCGATCGGAGTTGGCGTCGGAGTCGGAGTTTCCGCTGGCGTCGGAGTCGGAATTGCGATCGGCGTCGGAGTTGGAGTTTCCGCTGGCGTGGGAGTCGGAATTGCGATCGGAGTTGGCGTCGGAGTTGGAGTCGGAATGGGAGTCGGAATGGGAGTTGGCGTCGGAGTATAATCTAAAATAGTCAAAATAGCAGTAGAATTCGTTCCCAAAATCGCACCATTGCTAGGCAAACTCAAGCTGAGATTAACAGTTTCATCGCCTTCTATTAAGGAGTCGTCAATAATTGGTACAGTAAAAGTTTTCTGAGTTTCGCCGATCGCAAAATTCAGCCTACCCGATGCAGCAGTATAATCGTTGCCAGCATTAGCAGTGCCGTTCGACGTACTGTAACTCACATCAGCAGCAACATCAGTATTTGTGCGAATGACAGTAATTGTGGCAGCAGTACCGTTTTCCCTGGCAGTGTAGTTAGCGGTACTGAAGTTAAACGCGCCTGCACTCTTGACGCTAATGTTCACCGCAACGGGCGAAGACTCAAGGATTCCGTCATTAAGGTTGTATGTAAAGCTGTCTGTTCCCGAGAAGCCAGTATTGGGAGTATAAGTAAAAGAGCCGTTTTTATTTAATATGAGATTGCCTTTGTTGGGCAAAGCAACCGGGGCGGCTGTCAGCGGGTTGCCATCCGGATCGATGTCATTGGCCAAGACGCCCGCGATCGCATCCACGTTGAGAACACTGCTATCCAATGTACTGTAACTGTCTGGATTGGCGATCGGCGATCGGTTGATGATATTGATATTGACCGGCACCGAAGCAGACGTTAATACCCCGTCAGAAATGTTGTAACTGAACTTGTCTGTACCAACAAAACCTTGATTGGGAGTATAGCTGAAGGAACCGTCAGCCTTGAAATTTACCTTGCCGTTGTTGGGGGCTGCATCAAGTTTGGCGGTTAGAAAGTCGCCGTCGGAGTCGATGTCATTAGCCAAGAGTCCAGGGGCTGAAATATTGAGTGTCTTGTCGCGGGGAATGGTGTAGCTGTCGCTATTTGCCTGCGGTGGCTGATTGGTGACATTGATCTTTACCGGAGTCTCCGCAGAGGTGGATGCCCCGTCACTGATGTTGTAGCTAAATTCCTCCAAGCCGACAAAACCCGGATTGGGAGTATAGCTAAAGGAACCGTTAGCGTTGAAATTGACCTTGCCGTTTTTGGGTAATGTTACCAGTTTGGCAGTCAACGGATCGCTGTTGGGGTCGCTGTCGTTGCCCAAGACTCCGGGGGC